>NZ_JAWQUO010000028.1:0-58782 GCF_033446605.1 Iodobacter sp. CM08
GAAATGGGTCGCAGAGAAATGGGGGCTGCGACTGTTTATCAAAAACACAGCACTCTGCAAAGTCGAAAGACGACGTATAGGGTGTGACGCCTGCCCGGTGCTGGAAGATTAAATGATGGGGTGCAAGCTCTTGACTGAAGTCCCAGTAAACGGCGGCCGTAACTATAACGGTCCTAAGGTAGCGAAATTCCTTGTCGGGTAAGTTCCGACCCGCACGAATGGCGTAACGATGGCCCTACTGTCTCCTCCTGAGACTCAGCGAAGTTGAAATGTTTGTGAAGATGCAATCTCCCCGCTGCTAGACGGAAAGACCCCGTGAACCTTTACTGTAGCTTTGCATTGGACTTTGAAGTGGTTTGTGTAGGATAGGTGGGAGGCATTGAAGCATGGACGCTAGTCTGTGTGGAGCCGACCTTGAAATACCACCCTGACCCCTTTGAGGTTCTAACCTTGGTCCGTTATCCGGATCGGGGACCGTGCATGGTAGGCAGTTTGACTGGGGCGGTCTCCTCCCAAATTGTAACGGAGGAGCTCGAAGGTCGCCTAGGTACGGTCGGACATCGTACTGATAGTGTAATGGCATAAGGCGGCTTAACTGCGAGACAGACAAGTCGAGCAGGTGCGAAAGCAGGACATAGTGATCCGGTGGTTCTGAATGGAAGGGCCATCGCTCAACGGATAAAAGGTACTCCGGGGATAACAGGCTGATTCCGCCCAAGAGTTCACATCGACGGCGGAGTTTGGCACCTCGATGTCGGCTCATCACATCCTGGGGCTGTAGCCGGTCCCAAGGGTATGGCTGTTCGCCATTTAAAGTGGTACGTGAGCTGGGTTCAAAACGTCGTGAGACAGTTTGGTCCCTATCTGCAGTGGGCGTTGGAAATTTGAGGGGGGCTGCTCCTAGTACGAGAGGACCGGAGTGGACAGATCTCTGGTGTACCGGTTGTCACGCCAGTGGCATCGCCGGGTAGCTAAATCTGGAAGAGATAAGCGCTGAAAGCATCTAAGCGCGAAACTCGCCTCAAGATGAGATTTCCCCAAGGCTTTAAGCCTTTTAAAGGGTCGTTCGAGACCAGGACGTTGATAGGTCGGGTGTGGAAGTGCAGTAATGCATTAAGCTAACCGATACTAATTGCCCGTAAGGCTTGATCCTATAACCTGAGACGCGTGTTGTGCGACAGGATACAGGTATCAGTAGGCAGGAGTCAGGAGACAAAACCTGAAGCTGTACTGATACTGACAATCTACCTAATTCTGATTTGAGTTTAAAAGTGAGCAAGCAAGCAGATTGTTTGCGATATCTACGCGTGGGCACAGGTGCCCACCCTACTTCTTCTATTGATTGCAGGGCCAGTATTGGAGGACGTGTATTTTACCTGTCCCCCGTTACCTGTCCCCTGAAACCCGTTAAAGTCTGGCGACCATAGCGAGGTGGTCCCACTCCTTCCCATCCCGAACAGGACAGTGAAACACCTTAGCGCCGATGATAGTGCAGATTACCTGTGTGAAAGTAGGTCATCGCCAGACACCTTATGTAGTAAACAGAACCCCCGTACTCGAAAGAGGCGGGGGTTTTGCTTTGCGCGAAAGGAATGTGGGGAGTGGGGAGTGGGGAGTGGGGAGTGGGGAGTGGGGAGTAAAAATGCCCATCGACTTCCCACTCCCGACTCCCCATTTACTGTCGGGTGACGCATCAAGCTGCTAACCCGACCCAAGGGAGGGGCTATTCGCCCGTATTGGCCATGCTGAGTGCGAGCTCGTTCTGTGCTGTAGGGGTGAATGGGTGTAGGTGAGTTAAGAATTGCTGGCTGGCTGCGGCCCATGAGAATTTTTCGGCGTGTTTGCGTACGTCTTCACGGCTGATTTTTAATGAATCAAGGCAGGCTTTTTGCAAGTCTTCACAGAGTGCGCCTGGGCCATCTTTACCGATCACATCAATGGGGCCAGTCACTGGATAGGCGGCAACAGGGCAGCCACATGCCATGGCTTCAAGTAATACCAGCCCGAAAGTATCTGTTTTGGATGGGAAAACAAAGGAATCTGCTGCGTTATAAACCTTGGCTAATTCTTCCTGGCTTAATACGCCCAGCCAATTGATGTCTGTGTATTTCAAGCGTAATTGAGCAGCGGCTGGGCCATCACCGCAGACCCATTTAGAGCCTGGTAAATCGAGCTGTAAAAAGGCTTCGATATTTTTTTCGACCGCTACGCGTCCTACATACACAAAGATAGGGTGGCGGGTTTGCAGGCGGTCACGTTCGCCTGGGCTGAATATTTTTAGATCTACGCCGCGCGACCACATCACTACTTTTTTGAAGCCACGCGCTTCTAAGTCTTTGACTACTACGTGAGTAGGGGCCATCACAGCTTCGGCGGCGTTGTGGAAACGGGCCAGCCAAGCGTAAGTCCACGAAAGGGGAATACCAAAGCGCAGCTGAACGTATTCTGGAAAACGCGAGTGATATGCCGTGGTAAAGGGAAGCTTGTTTCTGATGCAATAGCGGCGTGCTGCTAAGCCAAGCGGCCCTTCGGTGGCGATATGAATGGCATCGGGGTGGAAGGCCTTGATGCGCTGGGCTATTTTTCTGCCGGGAAATAATGAAAGCTGAATCTCTGGGTATGTAGGGCAAGGAATGGTACGAAATTCCAGTGGAGAGAGCACGTCAACGATGTGCCCCAAGTGTTCTAATTCTTGACGTGTTTGCTTAAGTGTACGCACTACGCCGTTGACTTGAGGTTCCCATGCATCTGTCACAATCAGAATATTCATGCTGCAATTCCTTCGAAGAGAGGAGGATGAGGAGCGTATAAATTGATCAGCTCTGCTTGTTGATCGATAAAGAATTTTTGCCAAGTAATAATGCGTAATTCACCATCGGGTAATTCAACTAAGGCGGTGAGGCTTTCTACCCAATCGCCATCATTACAGTAGAGAACACCATCAATTTCGCGCATTTCTGCTTTGTGGATATGGCCACAAATCACCCCATCTAAGCCTCTTTCCTTTGCTTCGCTGGCGACAGCGGCTTCAAAATTAGAGACAAAATTAACCGCAGACTTTACTTTGTGCTTCAGGAATTGTGAAAGCGACCAGTAACCGAGGCCTAAGCGGGCGCGAGCCCGATTGAACCAATGATTCAGTTTCAATGTAATGGTATAGAGGCGATCACCGACAATCGCCAGCCATTTTGCGCATTGCACCACGCCATCAAATTTATCGCCGTGTAGCACTAGGAAGCGTTTACCATTGGCCATGGTATGAATCACTTCATCTTCAATGATAATGTCACCAAACATGAGGCCCAAAAATTGCCGAGCACCTTCGTCATGATTGCCGGGTATATAGGTTACTTTGGTGCCTTTTCGGGCTTTTCTGAGGATTTTCTGGATCACATCATTATGGCTTTGTTGCCAAAACCAAGAGCGCCTTAAGGCCCAGCCATCAATGATATCGCCCACTAAATAGAGATGGTCTGAATCGCAGTGTTTTAAAAAATCAAGTAGGTATGCAGTTTGGCAGCCTGAAGTGCCAAGATGAAGGTCAGAGATCCATATACTACGAAACTTGAGAGTGCTCTCCGACATACGAGTAACTCAGCTAGGTGATTGGGTAATAGTGACGATGTTTGATGACAGATTCGAGTAGCTTATGTGACAGCTTAATTTATTTTAAGTTTTGCGCTGGTGGAGCTGCCGCTAGCGATTCATTGTGGAGATCATATGTTGAAAAAAGAGCGCCCTAGCTCACCTTGTATCGCTGTTTGCTCAACGGCGTTAGGGGATGAAATATGCCGTGGCTGTGGGCGTAGTGTTGTAGAAGTGTCAACTTGGGTAATGATGAATGAGGAACAGAAGGAGCTAATCTGGGCACGCTTGGAGGAGCAATGGCGGCTAGGGGGAAAAACTGCGCCATGGCTGAGGTGAGCATGCTTCAAATATAAATAAGAAAGTGCAGCGTAGAGTCTTTTTTACGCGGCGCTTTCTTATGTCAAGCACATCTTTTTTAGCAGTCTGTCGGACTTAGGCGTCCGTAGCGAAAAAATGATCGGTTCGAGACAGATTTTGTGCATTTTTGAGGCGAATAGCTGATTATTTAACGAAAAAATGCGCGAAATATGGCCGAATACGGTGTTTTTGCAGTAGGACAGTCCTTAGTCCGCCAGGCTGCTAGGGTCTGTTGACGTTTCATTCACGGCTGCGTTTAGCCCAGTTTTAGGGCTGAACAAGGCAAAAATTGCGACATGGCACGAGTACCATTAGCGATTTTTAACGCTGTGCAGCCCCAAAACTGGGCTAAACCCTCTGCGTGCGAGGGATTTTCCTCGCTCAGCGCAATTGCGAATGAAACGTCAACAGACCCTAGCTAAATAGAGCTTAGAAAACTAGTTCCGTCGTTCCCACACGCCCAATTCAACGCCATTTTCTGCAAGCAGGACGCGCCATGCGTATTGTGCGTCAAGTTGTTGGCGAAGTAAGGCAAAGGCAGCTGGGGCGCGGGCTTGATCGAAGCGGCTCCATACAATGTAGCGAATATTTTGGCTGACTAACCAAGGCCCTGCATCGGGCAAGGCACCGTGGTAAAAAGCACGGATTTTACCCGCTTGGGTTTGAATAAAGGCCGCTTGATTGCGCCAAAGACTTTCATGATCTGGCCAACCTAAGGCGGCGGCTTGGCCACTATGTAGGGCAAAGGCGCTGGCTGCGGTGTAGGAGCCAGCATCTAATCCCTCCAATACCAAACCTTTCTCGGCACTACGCAGGTGTTTAAGAATGGCCTGATGGGCAATATCATTTTTTAACCAGCCATCTCCGGCAAATTGGCCAAGGCTGGTTTTAGGTTGATAAAGCCAATATTGCGCTTGCGGTAGCGCATACGTGCAGATGGCAAGCAAGGGGACAACAGCAAGGCAACGCCTCCAGTAGGCTTGGCTGCTTAAGGCCATTGAGCCCAGTAATAAGAGTGCTGCAGGATAAAGCCAAGACCACCATTTTAAGGTGGAATTAAACCGGTTATAGCTGCCAGAAAGGGGATCATCGATATAGATTATTTCCATGGCAGCAAGTAAAAGTAATACGCCTATGGCACTCCACAGTGCAAGTCTGTTTTCTTTTCCTTGGCTGATGGCCAGGGCGGCCAGCCATAACACCGGCCACCAAATAGCTAAGCCTTGGCGTAATGGGGTGTGATCTTCGGCGGCAACAAAGGCAAACCCCGCTGAAAGCGCATTGGGTGCATAGCTATTCATAAAGGGGTAAAGCAGTAGCAAGGCTAAGCTTGCGCCAAAGATTAGATATTTTAAATAGCAGCTTTGCCCTGTGCAGCGGCGATAGCCACACCATGCTAGTAGCAGCAAACCTTGCAAGGGCAGATTCCAAGCATTAATGGCCAAGAGCAGCGGCACGCTTGCCCCAAGCGCTATAGAAAGTGACTTGGTTTGTTGCGTGTTTTCTAATTTAATCATCAGTGCTAACGCAAAAAACAGCAGCGCAAATCCTGCCAATGGCGGATGTAAATCACCGAGGTAGATATAGTAAGCTAGCGTTTCAAGGGGTAGCTCACGTGCTGTGCCCTCTACGGCTTTAGGAAAAAGGGCCGTGCCGACGGAGGTATTGATTTGCTGATCATATAGCCCTACAAAGCGGGTATTGGCCCATAGCTGATTTATGGCGGCTTGCGTGCTAGCAATTGGGCTAGAGTCGGTTTGTGCGTAAAGTATGGGTAAGAGTGGAGAAACGCCCGTACCACCGATTAATAAAGCAGCGATGACAAGGGCTTTTTTCCAAGTTGCTGAACAAAAATGGCTAACAACAGTCCAAGCTAAGCTGATGCTAAAAGCAATCGTTAAGCAAAAACCTAGATTCATGGCTAAGCCAGCAGGGATCGCGAGTATTCGGCCAGCTAATGCGGTGGCGTAATGTAAGAAGCCGTAATAGATATCAAACTGGTAACCAGGCAGCCAAACATCGCTGGGAGGAAGGCGGCTGCCACTGATGTAATTAGAAACGAAAGCTAAGTCGGTAAGATGTTCAGATTGGCCATCAATATCAGGGAAAGCAAAGCGCCAAGCAAAAACATAAAGAAAAGGTAGCCAAAAGGGTAGCTCTGAGCGCCAGCCACCTGTTTTCCAGTGCTTGGATAGGATTGCAATACTGCAAAGTGTACTCAGTGGCCAAACCCAACTGAGCGAGCCAAGGCCCACGAAATGCTCAATAAAGAATAAGCTGGTGATCAGTGTGAGCGTGCCGCAGGCTCGTGCAAGCTGGGTATCAGTAAAGTAATAAGTAAATACGCGGCCTAATCCTGCTAAATTGATAAGCAGAATAAAGACCGTTAATACTAAGTAAATCAAATACATATGGCTCTCCCGCATCGTCATCAGGGTGATGATCTGATTTTATTGGTTTGATTGTACATAAACCATCAAATGAAATGAGCTAATCTAGCGGCCTATTTTTTGTAAGAGCTGCAGAGTGAGTAATGTGAAATTGTAATAAATGGGAAAAGGGAAAAGATGGCTTGCCAACGATACGTGATTCCCGTTCAATTCGTGCTGGATTATTAAAAGAAAGTCATGTTGAGCTAAGTATGAGTGGTTTAAATCTCTGTATTTTAGTGGCAGTGGGGTCATCTTTAATATGCTGTAATGTGGCGTTTAAACTAAAACGCTCTCATATGAATGATATAAAAAGAGTACTGAATGGAAAAAATATTAAAATCAATGCAAGTAGCAACGGTAGAGCAGGCTGTTGAGCTACTCATCAAGCTGATTGCTGCATTACGCCCCGCTAAACTGGATGACACCACACAAGCGATCAATAATATTCAATCGCTCTGCTATTTACTTGAGCAAAATATTGAGCTGCGCAGCGGATTACGCCGCCACTTATTGCATATATTATCGACCAGCAAGCAGGTTCACCTTTATACCGACACGGGTATTCTTTCCAATGAAAGTCTTTATGATGCATTGGTGAGGCGAATTGGTCATCGGCTGTTGCCTCCAACTATTAATTTAGCCTCGTTAAAAGATTTATTTGCTGCAGTATTTAATCATCCAGAGGATCATGTTTGGTTTGGCAATGTGCCGCATGAAATTTGGTTTGATTTAGGCAAAGCACTGCATTTTCACGATGAAACGGATCGTGACAGTATTAATCGCACCTTGGTACAAATGTTAGAAGCGATACAAGTTTTGTCTTGCCGAGTTTCTGCGATTGGGCTTGAGCCGGAAATAGTTAAAAACCATCCTGATATTGAACGCTTTGAATCTCCTTTTGTGCGGCAGAATGTAGAAACATTAGCGTGGATAGAGCGCTATCGCCAAGATTTAATTCATGATGGTAAGCCTAGCGAAGATGATTTGCAGATTCGGGTATTACTGGCTCAGTGCGAAGACGTAATTGCAAAAGTGCGTAAAAACGCAGCCAAGCAGGGTGTGTCGGTTAGCCTTACCTACTTACTGATTCGATTGCGGCAGCATATCGATAGGCTAAAAACGCTATTAACTTTAGCTAATCCTGAGCCATCAATAGAAAAAGCAAACACGTTACTTAATACCCTGCATGCTTTTGTGCTGGCAGAGAATCGCAAATATAGCTTAAGAGATTTATTTGCTGAAAATACTGAATTGCTGGCCTTGCAAGTCACTGAACATGCTAGTCACACTGGCGAGCACTATATTGCTGAAACACGCCGTGATTGGGCTGGGATGTTTAAATCTGCAGCGGGTGCAGGAATAGTGGTCGGTTTTATGGCAATGTTTAAGATTTTAATTACCAAGGCGCATTTGCCTTTAGTATTAGAGGCGATTGCGTTTAGTTTTAATTATGCCTTTGGTTTTATGCTTATTCATATGCTGCACTTTACTGTGGCTACTAAACAGCCAGCAATGACTGCGGCTAAAATTGCCGCATCAATTCACTACTCTTCTAAGCAGAAAGATAGTTTGAGCGAGCTAGTCGAGCTCATTGTTAGTGTGTTCCGAACTCAGTTTGTGGCTATTGCAGGTAATGTATTACTGGCTATGCCAGTGGCCTTACTATTAGGTATGGCTTGGCAGTGGCAGCTAGGGGAGCCCTTTATAGGCGTAGAAAAAGCTGAACATTTGCTACACGATTTAAGCCCGATTGCCAGTCTAGCTATTTTTCATGCTGCGATTGCTGGCGTGTGCTTATTTATGTCGGGGCTTATTTCAGGATATTACGATAATAAAGCGATTTATAATGAAATTCCTGCGAGAATTGCGGCGCTACCTTGGCTAAAACGGTGGTTTGGAGAAGGCCGGGCGAAAAGAATGGCTAATTATATTGAGCATAATTTAGGTGCTTTAGCGGGTAATTTTTATTTTGGAATTATGCTAGGCTCTATTGGCACTGTGGGCACTTTGCTGGGTTTGCCTATTGATATTCGCCATATTACTTTTTCATCGGCTAATTTTTCTTTTGCACTTGTTGCCCAAAACTTCCAAATGAGTTGGCAGATCGCGGTGATTTCATTACTAGGTGTGGCCATTATTGGTATGACCAACCTTGTGATCAGTTTTTCTTTGGCGCTTTGGGTGGCATTACGCTCACGTAAATTATCCTTTAGGCAGACTCGGCCATTATTGGGCCAATTGATGCGGCGTTTTTTAAAGCGGCCTGCAGATTTTTTTATTCCTACGAAAGATGATACATCGAGTGAAACAACGAGCAATGGGCATTGAATTCATTATAGATGGCTTGGTCAAGAATGGCTTTGCCGTGTTACCGCAGTTTTTAAAGCAGCATGAAGTAAATGCACTTGCTCAAGTGATGCAAGAGCGAAAAAATTTATTTCATCAGGCTGGAATTGGCCGTAATGCATGCCATGCGGTGCTTGAGCAAATTAGAGGGGATGAAATTTGTTGGATTGAGCCAACAGACCCTCTGGCGGCTACGGCATTAGCGCAGTTAGCTGAATTAAAATATGCACTGAATTCCCAGTTATATTTGGGCTTGGATGAGTTGGAATGTCATTTTGCTATATACCCAGTTGGGAGTTTTTATAAGCGCCATTTAGATCAGCACCGTGGAGAAGATACTCGGGTTGTGACCATCGTTTTATATTTAAACCCAGCATGGCAAGCTCATGATGGGGGTGAATTGCGTTTATATTTAGGTGAGGAGCAATATATGGATATTGCTCCTGTGGGAGGTAGTTTGGTGGTATTTTTATCTAATCAATTTGAGCATGAAGTCTTGGTTTCTAAGCGAGAACGCTTGTCACTTACAGGGTGGTTTCGCCGCCGCCTTATATGATTCAGTTCATAGGCCATTTCATTGGCACGTATTACAATGGTGAAATAGCCACATCGGGGCCGCCATTTGGGGAAGTAGTAATCATGCTGGATCATAATGCTCGCCCTATTCATTATATGGGTGATATGTGAGTCTTTTTCGTCGTTGTTCTATTTTGATATTGCTGTTAAGTAGCTCGCCTAGCTGGGCTATTTCGGTTTTATTTATTAATCCAGGCAAAACTAGCGAAGCATTTTGGGTAAGCGTAAGCCAATCTATGGCTGCTGCTGCGCAAGATTTAGGCATGGAGCTGCGTATTATTTATGCTGAGCGCGATCATTTGCGCATGCCTTTATTGCTACAGCATGCTATCGATCAAGGGGCAAAGCCGGATTATTTAATTGTGGTGAATGAGCGGCAAATGGCCCCACCATTATTGGCGATTGCAGAGCGCGCACATATTCCTACACTGCTAGCATTTAATGATTTAACCTCGGAGCAACTCATGCAATCAGGGCTGCCTAGGGAAAAACTAAAATACTGGATTGGTAGCTTAACCTCAGACAATCGCCAAGCAGGCTATTTAACCGGCAAGACATTATTAAAGCGTTTGGTGCAGAGTAAAAAACCTGCCGCAGATGGCCGATATCAATTGTTGGCCATGGCAGGAGATAAATCTACTCCCGCTTCTCAAGAGCGTTTACTGGGTTTACAAGATGCACTGCAAGAGTTTCCCAATGTAGAGCTTAAACAAGTTATTCACGGTAATTGGAGCCGTGGCTTGGCTGCCGAGCAAATGACCGTCTTATTGGATCGCTATCCTGATTTAGCTGCAGTATGGTGTTCTAACGACCTGATGGCTTTTGGAGTGTTATCTAGCTTGGAGCGCCGTTATGGGCGTGACCAAGCTATTTTAGTCTCAGCAATTAATCATTCTAATGATGCGATATCAATGATAAAGAAGGGCCGTTTGACAGCTTTAGCGGCAGGGCACTTTCTATTAGGCGCATGGAGTATGGTGCTGCTGTATGATTATGCACATGGCTATGATTTTGTCGCACAAGGTACGCAAATACAATTGCCTATGTTTAGCATGGTGAATGCAAATAATGCGGATTTATTTTTATCGCGCTTTAGCCGCCAAGGTTTAAGCCTTTATGATTTTTCACGTTACAGTAAAGCCATTAATCCTAAAATAAATCATTATAGTGGGGAATCTTTCGCTACTTTGGATACTTGTGTTTCGACTAGAATGGCTGGAAAAACAAATAAATCGAGGGCTTGCGCGCAGGATAGTAAGCTGCTTATTGCAAGGAGTAGTATGAAGTGAGTGGCCATTCTTCGGCGAAGCTATCCAGATCAAAGCGAAATTTTCAACCGATAGCGAAGCGCTTGAATAAAGTATTACTACGGATTGGCATATTATTTATGCTGATCCTGATTGTTGCGTATGCAGGGATTGTTTATTTTGATATTTCATCTGGATTACGCTCACGGCTTAGCAATACTGTACAGAATCATGGCCCACGCTTAACGGCGGCTCTATGGGATATTGACCCAATTACGATTAATGAAGAACTCGATACGCTGGCGGCCTTACCCAGTATTGCTGGCGTGGTGTTAATTACGCCAAGTGGTGCTCGATACGAGCGCGGCTTAAGCCAGCGGGTTGAAAATGAGTTTAGCTATTCCGTTGCATTGGTGCATAAAAATAGCAGTAACACGGTTGGCACATTAAGTCTTATTGGCGACGCCTCGGCGGTATGGTCTCAATTAGCATATCGAGTACTGCCTTTTTTTATTGCACAAATTATTCTAGTGCTAGGCATTCTATTGGTTTTGCAATGGTTATTACGCCGTGTTGTGGTACGGCGTTTGGATGCTTTGGCTATTCATACTCATTTATTGCAAGCAAATCGCATAGAAAACGCACCTGCTCCCCCTGCTTTTTCTACCGTGGTACAAGATGAGCTGGATTGTTTATTAGAAGGTTTTGCATCCTTACAAGGTAATTTATTAAAAAATGAGCAAGAGCGCGAGCAATTAATTCATGCTTTGGCAGAAAGCCGTGATCAATTAGAGATTGAAGTGGCACAGCGTACAGGTGAAACGCTTTATTTATCTGGTTTTTTGCATATGTTATCTAAAGATGCTCAGCGTTATTTGGATTTGCCATTAAATCAGGCTCAATTTGGATTAGAGGAAACATTGGCTCAAACAGGCGTACTGTTAGGGCTAGATGCTTTAGTTGCCGTGTGTTTTTCAGATGATGTTTTGCCAGAAGAGGTGTATTTATGGCATAAAGAGGGGCGTAAGCTTCGTGCTGATTTTATATTAGGGCGGCGTGCTTTATATCAGCTTAGTGAATACAATTTAAATATTAAGTCAGTGTTTTTTATTAATAGTGTGGATGAGTTAGATGCAAGCTGTGGTGAAGCAGTGCTGTGCCGAGATTTAAGTCTAGCAAAATTAGTGGCTTTACCTTTTGATTTTAATGCAGAGCGCCTTGGTGTTTTATTTGTAGGTTTGAAAAACCCTCATCGGCAGTATTCTAAATTAGAAATGCGTATCTTACCAATGGTGGTGGGATTGTGTTCCAATGTATTAGCACATCATCGCCAACAATTGGCCTTGCAGGCGGCTAAAGAGGCTTTACTTGCCGCCAATGCAAAATTGGCATTGCAGGCTAATCATGATGGCCTTACTGATATTGCTAATCGCCGCGCTTTTGATGATTGCTTGTTGCAAGAAATGCGTCGAGCAACCCGCAGTGATAAGCCATTATTGCTGATTATTTTAGATGTGGATTTATTTAAACAATATAATGATTCCTATGGGCATGGCGAAGGAGATATTGCGCTAAAGAAAATTGCTGCCGTATTGGCGCAATTTGCCGAGCGAGCTGGGGATTGCGCTGCTCGGATTGGCGGCGAAGAATTTGCGCTATTATTGCCTCAGACAGATATGCGTATTGGAAAATCATTAGCTGAACGGATACGGCTAGCGATTATTAAATTGGGCTTATTGCAGGCAGATGGCGGGCCTCTAACCGTGAGTCAGGGTGTGGCTATTTTTTTAGGGGATGAAGAAGCCAGCCCTGCTGACTTCTTACGCATGGCAGATCAAGCGCTGTATCGTGCTAAACACGGTGGGCGTAATCAGGTGAGTATTGCCAAAATGCCTAGCGCCCCAAGCGCTGGCACACTGTAGAAACGGCACCGGCAGCATTTAGGGTATAAAAATGCAGGCCGGGTGCGCCACCTGCTAATACACGGTCAGATAGTTCGGTAACGAAATCAAGGCCAAAAGCACGAATAGAGGCGGTATCGTCGCCAAATGCTTGTAAACGTAGCCTTAACCAGCGTGGAATTTCTGCGCCGCACATTTCAGAAAAACGAGCTAATTGGCTAAAGTTTTGGATAGGCATAATGCCCGGCACGATAGGAATATTGATGCCGCGTGCATTCACTTCATCCACAAAGCGGAAATAGGCGTCGGCATTAAAGAAGTACTGTGTAATGGCCGAATCTGCCCCTGCCCGTACTTTATTTACAAAGTTACGAATATCGGCTTCGGCGCTTTGAGCCTGCGGGTGAAACTCTGGATAGGCTGCCACTTCAATATGAAACCAATCTCCAAACTCTTGGCGTAAAAAGCTGACCAATTCATTGGCGTAACGAAACTCGCCAAAATCCCTCATTCCTGAAGGGATATCACCACGCAAGGCCACAATATGGCGAATGCCGTGGTCTTTATAGTTTTGCACAATGCTGCGGATACTTTCTTTGGAGGAGCCCACACAGGAAAGGTGTGGCGCTGCAGCGTGCCCTTCTGATTGGATGTCGAGCACGGCATTGAGCGTACCTTCTTGCGTGGTGCCGCCTGCTCCAAACGTCACGGAGAAAAACTCCGGTTTAAATTGGGCGAGCTGCCTGCGCGTATTGCGTAGTTTTTCTGCACCTTCGGCGGTTCTAGGCGGGAAAAACTCAAAGCTGATAGGGGAAGGCGTCATGTTTTTTTATCCAAAGCACTAATCGGTTCATCTTAACATTGTCGCATTAGAGATTGCATGCAGGCTATTCATTGCAAAGATGAAAGAAATTAATAATTTTTGCGGGGAATGGGCTCGTCATATAGATGATACTGTAGCGCGTTTCAATAAATATTTTTTTATATTCAAAGGCTTACGTCTTTATTGGCTTGTTGTATGCTGACGTCGTGCTTAAAACTACTTCATAGAAAGTAGTGGGCACTTTCAATATACTTAATAAGGATGGAGTTATGACTAAAAAGACTAGCAGCACCCGTATCGCCGTGCTAATTGCCTCGCTGATGCTGAGTTTTTCAGCATTTGCTTTGGATAATTGGCAAGAAGGCAACACTTATAATAGCGGCACACAGGTGGCTTATTTGGGGAAAACCTATCAGGCCCTTGTGACGCACACTGCCTATGTGGGTGCCAATTGGAACCCCGCAGCAGCGCCTTCTCTATGGAAGCTTGTTGCGACGCCAACCCCGACCCCGACCCCGACCCCGACCCCGACCCCGACCCCGACCCCGACCCCGACCCCGACCCCGACCCCGACCCCGACCCCGACCCCGACCCCGACCCCAACCCCAACCCCAACCCCAGGCACCCTAGCTAAGCATGCTTTAGTGGGCTATTGGCATAACTTCACCAATCCTGCGGGGGATACTTTCCCGCTGGCCTTGGTAAGTGATGATTGGAATGTGGTGGTAGTAGCGTTTGCAGATAATGCAGGTGGCGGCACGGTGGCGTTTAATTTGGATAAAAACGCGGGTGGCGAGGCGAAATTTATCGCCGATGTGGCCAGCTTAAAGGCTAAGGGCAAGAAAGTGGTCTTGTCTTTAGGTGGGCAGGATGGCTCGATTACGCTGAATAATGCCTCGGATGTGAGCCGCTTTGTGGATAGCCTGTACGCCATTATCAGCAAGTATGGTTTTGATGGAATTGATTTAGATTTGGAAAGCGGCAGCGGCGTATCCATTGGCGCACCGATTATTAATAATCTCATCACGGGGGTGAAGCAGCTTAAAACCAAGGTAGGGCCAAGCTTTTACCTATCGATGGCACCCGAACATCCTTATGTACAAGGTGGCTATATTGCTTACGGCAGTATCTGGGGTGCTTACTTACCGATTATTGATGGCCTTAGGGATGAGCTGACGGTATTACATGTGCAGTATTACAATAATGGTGGCTTCACCTCACCGTATTCTACCGCCACGCTAAATGAGGGCACGGTAGATGCTTTGGTGGCGGGCAGCATGATGCTGATCGATGGTTTTGCCACCAGTTATGGCACGGGGTGGGTGTTTAAAGGCTTACGCCCAGATCAGGTGGCATTTGGCGTACCGTCGGGGCCACAATCGGCGGGGCGGGGTTTTGTAACTGCCAAAGTGGTGGCTGATTCACTGAGCTGCTTAACTCAATTAAAAAACTGTGGCAGCATTAAGCCCGCCAAAGCTTATCCAGATTATCGAGGCGTGATGACTTGGTCGATTAATTGGGATAAACACGATGGCTATAACTTCTCTAAACCTGCGGCGGCGGCCTTAAAAATACTGCCGTAAGCGTTGCAAAGGCACTGAAGCGATCTACTGACATAGAGATCGCTTCAGCTTTGCATTAAACGCAATATTGGGCGAGCTTGCTCTCGCTCACAAAGTGATTGCCATCGCCTTGCAGTTTAATAATGCGCTGATTGCGTTTCACCTCCCAATCATCTACCGGATAAGTTTTTGCCCAAGCGCACATCAGCTGCTGATCTTGCTTGGATAGGCTGAGTTGATAGCGCTCATACATATAGAAATGAATTCGCGCAATGCGGCCACGTACTTCCTCCCTAGGCTGGGCTTTTTTATTTTTAAAATCGACAATGGTTTTGCATTGGCCATACATAGGCTCAGGATTACGCGTCCATGCGCTATAGGCAAAGTTACTGCGATCGCCATTTACCTCGCCGACTGATGGCACTAAATTCACCAAATTTCCTTCGGCGCTTTTAAATTGCGGATCATTATCGCTACAGTTTTTGCGCCCGCCATTTTGCCAACATTGCCGCTGGTGGCCTAACACCCAAGCCGGAACCACATGCTCCCATTCCAAACGCTGGGCGCGGGTTTCGCTTTTTCTGGGGGTGTAGCCACAGCTGGCCAAGTCCATTTCTTTGCCCTTATAGGCGCAGCCACAGTAAAAATCGCTTTCCATACCGCGAAATACATCCGGTAAAACTTGCTTAGCACGATTGAAATCGCGTTGGCCAACGGCAGTACGGCCTGTGACCAGCTCTATGGGATCTAATGAATTGTTGTTTGGATCGGGTGGTGGCGCTTCTTCATTTTTAAAAACTTGACTGAGGGCGATTTCGCCGAGCTTGGCTAAGGTTTTAATTTCTTTGCTGTGCACTATTTTTTCGACTTGAGCAATATTACTATCGTCACAAGCACTTAAAAAAAGACTGCAGAATAAAACAATAATTGAAGTGGTGTGCGGGGCATACTTTTTATTGAACTGCATTACTTACACATATTCCTATATTAATTTAAGGCCGAGCGATAGATTGCAAGTGGCCAATGACCATTGCCATTTTATTAGATGGTGTTTACAAGATGGATATTATCAATGTCTTGCTTTTAAGCTCTTACCTGAATAAAGCGCTGTTTAAATAAAAAACCTTGCACCATATCTACATTTAGCTGGCGGGCAATTTCTAGTTGTTCTGGTGTTTCTATACCTTCTAATACAGTACGCTTGCCGGTATCTTTAGCATAACGAATAAGGCTTTCTAAGGCCATGCGATGATTGGGTAAATAAAGCTCATTAAACCAACTGCGATCAAACTTTAAGCAATCTACTGTAATTAAAATCGGGAGGGATAGCATTGAATGGGGGGAGCCAATGTCATCCAATGCTAGTTGGATATTTTTTTCATGGAATGCTTTGGCCATATTAGCACTTTGGCGTGCATCAGAAATATCACTATTTTCGATTATCTCTAATACAATATCACTACGGCAATGAATAAGGGAGAGTAAAGGATTTTCTTCCCCAGCAATATCGGCTACGGCGTAAGCATCAGGGTCTAGATTTAAAAATAACTCCCCAGGGGGCGCATTTTCTAATTGCAATTGCTTCATACAATATTCCACTTGAAATAGCGTCAGTGGGCTATGGTGTAACTCATTAAATAAATGATCAGTGCGCAGCAATTGCTCATCGGCCCGATAAAAGCGGGCAAGGGCTTCATGGGCGATTGTTTCTAAATTGTGCGTATGAATTAATGGCTGATATTCAACGCCAAACCGTTGCTGTTGAATCACATCAAGCAATAGGATTGGGGATAATTTAGGCATTGCTCTTGTTTGTAATGAGAATAGTTATCATATTTTATAATGACTTAGTAAGGCTATGGGCAATAAAATACTTTCTTTTTTTGTCAGTTTTTGCCGAGGCGTGAGCGCAGGTGCATGCTACACGCTAAAAAGACGCTATTGATTTATCAAGCAAAAAGCGGAGTCAGTAAAGGGGCAATTAACACCATAACTACGCCTGAAACCATCATGGTGATACAGGCGACTACCCCTTCTTCATTGCCAATTTCCCTTGCCTTTGCGGTACCTACGGCATGGGCTGCAGCACCAAATAAAGCGCCTCTGGCTAAGCGGGAGCGTAGGGGCAAAATCAGCAGCATAAACTCACCAAACAGCATGCCCATTAAGCCGGTAATCACGACAAATAAAGCGGTTAGCTCCGGCGAGCCTCCCCAAGTGCCAGATACTGCGATTGCAAAGGGGGTGGAAATTGATCTAGGTAACAGGCTGCGAGTGAGCTCTGGTGATAAATGAAATAACTTAGCCAATAACACGCAGCTAAGTAGAGCAGTAAAGCAACCAGCAATCACGCCTGCAGATAAAGAGAGCCAATGCTTAACCATTAAAGCGCGATATTCATAGAGTGGCACTGCAAAAGCAACGGTGGCAGGGCCAAGCAACCATAACAACCAGCGGGTATCTTTATAATAAACCGCATAAGGGATATGGGTGAACAGCATAAAGACAACCAGCAGGGTAGGCGTTAGGACTAAGGGAGCAAGCCACCAGCGTGTATAACGCGCATACAAATATTTGGCCAGTACATACGCGCCAATAGTCAGTAGAAAGCAAGTCATCGCGATCATACTCATGATGCGGATCGCTTTTTGGCACGGGCCAAGCGTAAGTGGTGTTCCCATTTAAAACAGCGATCAACCACAATAGCCGTCACGCACATGACTAAGGCTGTGCCAAGAAAAATCACCACCAATAACTGCCAACCTTCGGCGATAAACAAAGCTTTATATTTGACGAGTGCCACCACGGCGGGCACAAAAAACAGCAGCATTTCTGCCAGCAGCCATTCCGCACCATCCTTCACCCAGTTTAATGGTGCACCCAGTAGCAGTAACATAAATACAAGGCCTAAGCCCAGTACGCCTCCTGGTACAGGTAAGTCTATTTTTACGACTAGCCAATCAGATGCTAGCCAAATTGCAATCAGTAAGCCAATTTGGGCTAAAACACGGGTAAAGGAAAACAGCTTGCTGGCCACCACATACACTCCTGTCATATTGGCGCTTATTTTACGCGCATTAGATTGATCACCTAAATGACTTATTGCCATCGCTAAGGCTTAAGCCGCTATATGAGTGACAAGGGGCACGCATAAGGCATTCTGCCGTTTTTATCCCATAGGCAGCTGCAAAGACAGCGCTTAGAATAGAGCTTATCTACTGGAAAATGGGCATTATTTAATGAGAAGTCTTATCAATACAGGCTTCAAGCGCTGCTTATTGTTTTTTGTTTTATTATTGGGCATTTTGGGCGTGGTGGGAAGCATGTGGCTACCTCACTGGGCCCAGCCGCGCTTAGAAAGCATGCTTTCTACAGCATTGCATCGAAATGTCAGTATAGAAAAAATAGATTTTAACCCCTTTACGTTGCAAGCCACTTTATATAATGGCAAAATTACTGATGGTAAAGCGCCATTTGCACAATTTAAAACTTTAACATTAGATATTGAATGGGCTTCTTTGTGGAGGAAGGCCCCTATTATTAATGAAATAACGTTGCTTGAACCTCAGGTTAATATTGTTCGTATCAATGATCATCAATATAATTTTTCTGATTTACTAGTAAAAGACGATAAGGCCAAAAAAGATGAAAACTGGCCAAAATTTTCATTAAATAATATTAGAGTTGAAAAAGGGTCGCTTAATTTTGACGATCAACTACTGCATACCCAGCAAAAACTCAGTGACTTTCAGCTAGCATTACCTTTTATTTCTACTTTAGAACATCGTGTTAATGAATATATTCAGCCTAGTATGTCAGGTAAAATTAATGGGGCTCCTTTTAATATTGCAGCAACAAGCAAGCCATTTACTCGCCAAAAAGAAACACGTTTATCATTTTCTCTAAATAAATTAGATATAAATAAATATGTTAACTACATTGTACTCCCTGATGAATTAAGACTGCTATCTACCCAGGTGTCAGGGAAAATTAATATTGTTTTTAATATGGAAAAAGACAACTCAAGATTAGTGCTAGAGGGGCCACTACAGTTTAATAATGTGAATATAGAGCAAGCTAAACAGCCTTTTGTAAAAATAAATCAACTAACCTTGAAGCTAAAAGATTTTGAGCCACTCGCTGAAAAATATCGCTTTGCAGATATTAAAGTTGATGCTTTAGATATAGCATTGGAAAAAGCCCTGCAGCTAATTAATAAGCCTACAAACCCGGCTACAACTAAGACTAAAATGCTGCTGGATATTGGCCATTTCCAAGTGATTAATAGCCGAGTTACTTATCAAAATCTTATTTTTGATGCAATTAAGTTTGATGTACATGGCTTTGTTAATCAGGGAAATAAAGCACTTCCTGTAAAATTGGCCGTAAATAGCCCCGATGGGGAACAGCTATTGGCTGACTTAAGCATACAAACTCATCCATTTAGCTTAGCTGGAAAAATAAATGCTTCAAAGTTAAAGCTGGCCCATTATAGCCAATATCTTGCGCCATACTTCAAGGGTGAAATAAGTGATGGTTTATTGGATATAGCAACAATAGCCCATCTTAGTGTAAATCCACTTATTTATACTTTAAAAGATACCGATGTAGAATTAAGTAATCTAGCGCTACAGCAAGCAAATAAACCTTTATTGCTAGTTAATCAGCTAGCTATAAAATCACTTGAGCTAGATTCTGCTCAGCAATTAATAAAAGCGGCAAGTATAGAAAGCAAACAAGGGCAATTAGCGGCTCAGTTATTGGCTAATGGGCAGTTAAATTTAGCAACACTTATGCCCGATCCAGCTACTGCCGCTACGCCTGCTGCACCATGGCGGGTGCAAGTTGAAAAAATAGACATTAATGATTGGAAGCTTGATGTCGCTGATAAAAGCTTAGTACATGCTCCTACCATTTTTATACGTGATATTGCTTTGGGTTTTGATCATTTTGATAGTAAGCAAGGTAGCAAAGGTATATTAAGCTTAACGGGAAAATGGGGAAACAAAGGTTTAATTAATATAGCGGGTGATGTGACTCCCTTGCCTTTTGCTAGTAAAGTGGCTGTTGACGTGCGTAATGTTGATGCCGCTTTTTTACAGCCCTATTTTACTAAATATATCAATGTATCTTTGGCTAGAGGTTTTTTAAATGCTAAAGGGGACTTGCAAGTCGTTACTGAGCCTAAACTAAATGGGCGCTATCGCGGTTTATTGAGTGTAGATAACTTCTATGCCTTAGATAAACAAACCTCTACGGCTTTTTTAAAATGGAATAAATTAGGATTTAAAGGCGTTGATATTGCTTTATCCCCGTTGCGCGTTGATATTGCTGAGCTTGCTTTAGATAAATTTTACTCTCGGCTGATTTTGTCACCTACTGGGCGTTTAAATTTACAAGATATCTTGGTGCGTGATGGTAAGCAAGTATCGGTTGCCAATGCGCAGCAGGCGAGTTCAGTCACGGCAGCTGTTCCTGTAATTAACAATACAGCTCCTTTAGCGCCAATCAATATTCAGAAGATTGTCTTTAGTAATGGGGATATTCGCTATAGTGATTTTTTTATTAAACCTAACTTTACCGCTAATTTAACCGGCATGACTGGGGTGATTAATGGCTTGTCTAGTGCAGACAACGCATTGGCACAATTAGATCTACATGGATTTGTAGATAAGGTTGCACCTGTTAAGGTAAGTGGGGCGTTTAACCCATTGGCTAAAAAAATATTTCTTGATCTTAAAGGTGGAGTGAAAAGTTATGATTTAGCTTCTGCCTCAACATATTCCAGTAAATACGCTGGCTATGGGATAGAGAAAGGCAAGTTATCTATGGATATTTCTTATAAAATTGAAAATAATAAATTATTATCAAATAATAAATTATTTTTAGACCAATTTGTTTTAAGTGATGACAGAATAGCGAGTGAAACCGCAACTACGCTTCCCGTTAAATTAGCGTTGTCATTATTAACGGATCGCCGAGGGCAAATTAATTTAAATATTCCGATTGAAGGCTCTTTAGATGATCCTGATTTTAGTGTCAGTGGAATTGTTTTACAGGTCATTTCTAATCTTATGGAGAAAATGGTGACCGCCCCCTTTGATGTATTAGCTAATAGCTTTGGAGGGGAAAATATTACGCTATCACATATTGCCTTTATTGATGGTAGTGAAAAAACAGATGAGATGGCTATAAAAA
Organism: Iodobacter sp. CM08; assembly: GCF_033446605.1. Classification (NCBI taxonomy): domain Bacteria; kingdom Pseudomonadati; phylum Pseudomonadota; class Betaproteobacteria; order Neisseriales; family Chitinibacteraceae; genus Iodobacter; species Iodobacter sp. CM08. The sequence goes on from NZ_JAWQUO010000028.1 coordinate 21,031, forward strand.
GTATTAAGAAGTTAGCTGAGGTACTGAAGGATCGCCCAGCTTTAAAATTGGATATTCAAAGTTACTTAGATCCAATTATTGATCGAGAAGCGTTAAAGAAGAGAATATTACAAAGGAAAGTACTTGCTTTAAAGTTGGCAAAGCTATCAGAAAACACTCAATCTCTTGAAGATGATAGCCAGTTAGCGCTGACAAAAGATGAATATCCTCATTTGCTAGAGCAGGCCTATAAAAAAGAAACCTTTACAAAGCCGACTAACCTCATTGGCTTTGATAAATCGCTCTCTATTGTAGAGATGGAAAAATTAATGACCGAGCATATCGAGGTAAAAGATGATGATCTATACGCTCTTGGCCTGAGGCGTGCTTTATTGGTGAAAGCGGCCTTACTAACCGCAGGGGTGGAGGAGGCTAGGATGTTTGTGGTTAAAGCCAAATTTAATAGCAGCCAAGATAAAAAGTCACGGGTGCAGTTTGATTTGAAGTAAGCTTTTAAAATGAATAGTCGTTGTGCTGTGATAGGTAGCACCACCCAACAAAGACACACAAATAAAGGGTAATCCTATCAACTTAAGGGCACTGAGGATCGTTAAACCTTAATCGATTAACTTAGATCTATCTATTGCAAGCGTTGAAACATCTTAGGGCGAGTATAACCCGCGTTTTTTTCAGCATCACTCGGTTGCACCGGCCCTAAGAATGGCAGATTGCTTAAGTTGATAGGATTGAAATAAAGGGGGGAGTGTAAAAATGGAAAGCAATATTCTCTTTCTAATGCGCTCGCGTACTTTGTGTTTTTTGTATATCTAGAGAGTAATAGTGTTGGTAATAAGGCTTTATGGTGCGCTAGCACGCCATAAAGCCTTTTTTATTGGCCAAACTTACAATTTTATTTACAAGATTAACTTACAGGTTAATATGGTTTTGTGCTTTTTTATGGGGTTTTCTTGAAAATTCTGCTAAAAACACCTTTACTAGCTATGTGTATTGGATATTTATAGGTTTCGGCTGGTTGTATGACTCTTACTCTTTTAATGAGTGTTTTACTTGTATTGGGGCTGTTATGTTGTTGTACAGTGAATCGCCTTCGCATTTAAAAATTCTATTATTACTAGGGCAAGATGCCGATAGTTTATCATTGATTAAGGTTATTCAAAGTACAGAGCTGCCTTGCACCATCCAAGAGTGCCGTGATTTTCATAAATTAGATCAGCTTATTAATAATTCACCTCAAACATTTGATGCCTTGCTTATTGATCTCTCTGAAAGCCATCTAAAATATATGCAGCAGCTGGCACATATAATCAATCATTTGCCTATTGTAGTTTTGGCTCCATTGGGATGCGAGCATTGGATAAAGCATGCAATACAATTAAAGTGTGAGCACTTTTTAATTAAAGATTCGGCGGGTGGTTTTTTATCTTTATTGCCAATGTTATTGCTGCGTGCCATCAATGGGAGCAGGGAGCAAATTGCGCGTACCCAAGCAGAGCTAGATATGATGGAGCATCGCTTAAGCTTAAGTCAAATTGTTGAGGGTAGCCCTGTTGCTTCATTTGTGATTGATTGTAATTATATGGTGACGCATTGGAATTCAGCGTGTGAATTATTAATAGGTAAAAAAGCCTTTGAAGTGATTGGCACAAATAATCAATGGCAGGCTTTTTATTCTGAGGCCAGGCCTGTATTGGCAGATTTAATGTTGGATGATGCTTTAGAGAAAAATGTTGATCTTTTATATAAAGGAAAAGTGCAGTCTACTAATAGCATCTGTAATGTATTTGAGGCTGAGGATTTCTTTACCCAATATGGTGAGCAGGGCCGTTGGATTTATTTTACCGCCACGCCTATTCGTGATGCCTGCGGGAAGATTGTAGGGGCGATGGAAACCTTACAAGATGTGAGTTTAAGGCATGAGGCTGAAGAAGCCTTGCAAGCGAGTAAAGTTTTTTTGGCACAAATTGTAGATGGTAGCTCGGTGGCGACCTTTGTGATTGATCGCAATCACACGGTGACGCATTGGAACCGCGCTTGTGAGGCTTTAACAGGCTTGGCGGCAAAAGAGGTTATTGGTACTCAGCAGCAGTGGCGGGCATTTTATTCCAGTGAGCGGCCAGTAATGGCTGATTTAATTATGAATGGCGCGATGGCCGATGATGTTGATCAGTTTTACCACGGTAAATTTCGCCCCTCGCAGCTAATTGAAGGAGTGTTTGAGGCGGAAGATTTCTTTGCTCATTTTGGTGCTGAAGGTAAATGGGTGTTTTTTACGGCCGCACCTTTGCGGGATTTGAATGGCAATGTTGTTGGGGCGATTGAAACCTTGCAAGATATGAATGAGCGCAGATTAGCCGAAGAGGCTTTAAAAGCCAGCGAAGCGCGCTATCGAGATTTGAGCATTACGGATGGTATGACGGGTTTATTTAATAGCCGGCATTTTTATGAAAATATTGAAAAAGAATTAGAGCGTGCTCGGCGCTATGGCCGACCTTTATCTTTATTATTGATGGATATTGATAATTTTAAAAAAGTGAATGATCAATATGGGCATTTAGAGGGGGATAAAGTACTGCAATCATTGGCGATGGTGATTAGGGGCTGTTTGCGAGAAATGGACAGCGCCTATCGCTACGGTGGAGAGGAGTTTATTGTTATCTTGCCCGAAACGCGCAATGCGGATGCGATTAATGTGGCGGAGCGTTTGCGCCAACGTTTTGCTGACCAAGTTCATCGGCCTAGTGCAGGGGGGATTATTAACTGCACAGTCAGTATTGGTGTGAGCCAGTTTGTGATGGGGGACGATGCTAAAAGCCTAGTGAAGAGGGCTGATGATGGCACTTATCAGGCCAAGCATCAGGGTAAAAACTGTGTGGTATTGGTGGAGATTAAACCTATCTAGCCTGCGACTATTTGCAAAAGATTAACTTATATTTAGCCACTAAAATAGCAAATCAGTAATAAGCCCCGCCATTGTGTATGCAAATCAGGTGGGGTTTATTGTTTTAAATTCTATAGATATGCATTAATTAATTGTTGTATCTTTGCCTATTTATTAATTAATAAATATTTACATATAAATCAAGTGCTTAGCCTGCTGTTAAAGTGTTTTCTCTTATTCTATTGTCATACCTCCCTTGTTTATGATATTTTTGGTTATTGATATATAAATACTACTTTAAATAACTTTTAGGTATAAATGGTGAGTGTTTTGTGCCTACTCAAGGGGATGATATGCGCTTTAAACCAAAACTCTTGGCGATTGCGATTACCCAAATAACCGCTTCAGCGCTCAGCTATGCCGAAGCGCTGCCAGCTATCAATCAGGTGGAGCGTATTGAGGTGGTGGGGTCCAATATTAAGCGGATTAATCAGGAAGGCCCTTCTTTGATTACCGTGTTTAAGCGTGCAGAAATTGAAAAAACCGGCGCAACCACGGTCGTAGAGGCTTTGGATCAGCTTATTCCTAAAGCCTCGCTTGAGTTTGCTACGGATGGTGGCCGCTTTGCGCCAGGCTCTAGCACCGTGGGTTTGCGCGGAATGGGGGCCAAAAATACGCTGATTCTATTAAATGGCCGCCGCTTAGCATCTAATGGTTTTGCCAATGTAGATACTAGCCCCGTTAGCCTGAACAATATTCCGCTCTCGGCTATCGAGCAAATTGAAGTGCTTTATGATGGGGCGGCAGCGATTTATGGCTCGGATGCGGTAGCTGGGGTGATTAACTTTAAAACCAAGCGCAATTTTGAAGGGGTGGCACTGACCAGTAAGATTGGCCAAAATTTTGCAGGTGATGGGCAAGATGTGGTGCTGGGTATTGCTGCAGGGTTTGGTAATGTAAATGAAGACGGGCAAAATTTATTGTTGACGCTGGATGTTTTAGATAAGCAGCCCACCAAAGATAGCGAGCACGATGCAACGCGCAGTTTAGATAATCGCAGTCAAGGCGGTGCAGATAATCGTTTTACTGGCCTGTATGGCGGCGCTTATAAAATCAAAGGTGGCACGACCACTTTATTGCCAGGCTGCGAAGGCCATGGTGAAATTGCTATCGATAAGTTTGGCAATCAAAAATGCTTAGCCAATGATAATTTATATCGCACTGCGCATATTCAGCGAATGAGCGCCAATGCGCTTTACAATTATCAATTTAATGATCGCTTCTCCCTCTTTGCCGAATTAGGTATAAGCAAAGATAAGCAAGAATTTGAAACTTGGCCTGTGGCTATCCCTGCTGCCCAATCTGTGCTTAAGCAAGGGGATGCCGCTTACCGCGATGTGATCAATGGGGTAAAAACCGATGGCAAAGATGTCACCATTACACGGCGGATTTATGAGGCTGGTTTAGCGCAAAATGATGTGGATAGTGATTCGCTACGCGCTGTACTGGGGGCGAGGGGCTCGATTGAGGCTTGGGACGTTGAAACTGCGCTAACTTATAGCAGTAATAAAAGTAGCCAGTCTAGAGAGCGCGCAGATGCTACAAAAATCAGCAATGCATTAAAAAACGGCGGTTACGATCCTTTTTTGGCGTGGAATCCAGAAGCACAAGCTAGAGCGCTGCTCACTCGGCGCAATCGTGAGGGCACAGCCTCGCTGCTGATCGCGGACGCCAAGATCTCTCACTCTGCGTTATTTAGCTTGCCAGCAGGTGATGTGGGTTTTGCTACGGGGATTAACCTGCTAAAAGAAAAAGCCGATGAAGATGCCACGGTAGCAAGCAGCCGTTTGGTGAAGTCTATCTACGGCGAGCTAAGTGTTCCGCTGCTTAAAAACCTAGAGTTACAAGCCGCATTACGTTATGACCATTACGACGACGTGGGTGGAGCAACCTCACCTAAACTGGCACTGGCTTACCGGCCGCTTGATACCTTATTACTGCGTGGCTCGGCAACCAGCACTTTTAGAGCGCCAAGCCTGCAGCAATTGAATATGTCCCCAACCCCTAGCTACTATTTTTATAACGATTGGGCTAGATGCAAACCTATGGGGGTAGAAGGTGGCGAATGCACGGGGCGAGTGGATTTAAACAGCCGGAGTAATCCGCAGTTAAAGCCTGAAACATCTAATAACCTCACTTTAGGTTTTGTATTTGAGCCCACTAAAGATGCTTCGGTTAGTGTGGATTGGTATCAAATTAAGCAAAACGATGCCATTGAAAGATTAAGTGCACAATACGTGATTGATCATGAAGATAGCAATCCAGCCTTGGCTAAATTGATTAAACGCTTAGCATTAGATCCGGATGATGCAAAAAATTATCCAAGTTTAACTAAAGGCAAAATTGACGTGATTGATTTGCCATTATCCAATATCGGCCAAATTGAAACATCAGGAATTGATGTGGATTTAAATCTTGGATATAAAACAGATGGCTGGGGTAAATTTACGCTGCGGGATCAGTTTAGCTATTTGCTAAGTTATAAAAGCTCTGATTTGCAAGATACCCCGCCGGTTGATCGCACGGGCGGTTATAACTATCCAGATTGGGAAAACCGCATTACGCTGGCTTATCAATACGCAGAATTTGATGCTACCGTTTCGGCTAAAACCTTTGCTAGGGTAAGAGATGCAGCAGATGATCCTGAAAACAGTAGTAATCCCGATGGATATTTACCTTCATATACCACCTTTAATTTAGCCTTTGGATATAAATTAAATAAAAAGACTTCGTTTGCATTTGGCGTAAATAATATCTTGGATAAAGTAGCGCCTTATTCTGTGGATAATGGCGGATATAATGGCATTACGTCTGGGCGTTATGGTTTTTTAAGTGTTGATTACAAGCTATAAGTTTTATCGCTAAAACAAGCAGGCCTGAGTGGCCTGCTTGTTTGCGTGGGTTAGTTGCTAAGCGCAATCCAGATTTCGGTGCGTAAATCTTTAGGCGGGGTGTTGTGGGGCAGATTAAGGTATTGCTCAATCACCGGAATATTGGCCGGTTGCTCACCGCTTTGGGGTAGCCATACGCCAAATAGCCAATGATAAGCCTGCTGTAGCTCGCTATAAGGGCCGCGATGTTCAATCACCCCATAACGCCCAGCTGGGATTTGCGTGCGGGCAAGCTCGCTTGGCAAAACGCCATCGGCTTTGATTTCTACGCAGGCATCCGAGCGAAAATCATCCATCGCCACGCTTTGCGGATCATCATGGTATTGACCACCCGCATCAGCCGCCGCCCGTAATCCTCTGCCGTCCTACTCTTACTCATAACACCTCCATGCCTTGCAGATTAAACCGGTGCGACTGATATAAGGGAACCTCGAAAAACCCATCTGGTCTCATAATACTGCGTTGCGCACTAAAAAAAATTTCCTTACATATCAAACATATGCGGCGTCAATTTTTTTAATACGCGCCTTGTCTTATTTAGAAATATAGGTTTTTCGAGGCCCCCATAGCTTGCTAAGTTGGCAGCGTGTAAAAAAGCGGACACTGAATGTGGCCGCTTTTTTCGAATGATGCCAGATGATTAATTAAGCTTTAGGCTTGAGTAAATCCTGGCAAACACTGCGCTGTGGATCGCTTGCTGGCAGCTTGCTGCAGATGCCATCTAGCTGAGTTAATACACGGCCAACTGCCGCTGCGTGCTGCTTGTCTTTATTCCATGTAGTCAGCTTTGCGACAATTTTTTCTAGTGAGCGGCGGCTGCGTTCGTAAAAGGCGTTGGGCGTGACGGCAACCTCTTTCAGAATGCTTTGCGCCGTTTGCTCGATACGCTCCTCGTTTTGTGGAGCCAGATCAACCAGTGCACTTACATAGCTGCTGCCCCATTGCACGCGGGTAGCGGGGCCTTCGGATTTTTTATACGCTTCTTCGTACCAGCCTAGGGCTTCATCTTTATTGCCACGTTTCTTGGCATTGGCCCCCAAGGAAAGCATAAAGTAGTAAGGCGCGTGCGAGCGTTTTAGCTCGGCTTTGAGTAAGGTATCTGATTCATCTAACAGGCCCGCTTCGCTCAGGGTGTAAGCGGCGGTGCTGATTACTGATTGGCGTTCGTAACCATTCGTGGTGTTTTTATCGGCATCGCTGACGCGTGCACGCACCTCTTTGAGTAGCGGCTCGGCCAGCTTGGCATCTTTAGCGAGGTCCAGCTTGGCGAGTGCCACTTGGCTGGTTAGTGCGCTTAAGCGGTCGTTAGCGGAGAGCGTGGTGTCTAAAGCCAGTTTTTGCAGCGCATTGCTCCATGCGGCAGTCAGCTGGCTTCTTTCTGCAGAGGCCGTTTTACTCTGTTGGCTGACAATATCGCTGGCGCTATTGACGATTACGTCAAAGTTATCGCGGCTAAGCTGCTTATCTGCCAACACTTTATGTAGCAGGGCTAGCTCTGCTGGCGAGCTGCTGGCTTGCTCATCCCCAGCGGCAATAGAGATGGCTTTTAGCTGTAAATGCGTGGCTGCATAAGTCTCTGTGGCGGGTACGGCTAGGGCTAGGGTTTTGAGTGTGCTGGCTAGTTTGCTTTCTTCGATGAGCTGGGCTTGATCCGATTCCCATGAATAATCTGCCAGCAAACGCCAGTCATCCGCGCTGAGCTTGCCACCGGCCAGTGCGCTGCTTAGCGTTTCTTTAACAGGGCGGGCGTTAGAGAGGCCTAGTTCCAGTGTGCTGAGATAGCGCTCTGCATCTACTTCGCCAGGCAGACGGGTGATTTCTGTGCCGTCTGGTTTGAATAAAATCATGCTGGGATAACCGCGCACCTTAAACTGGCTGGCCAGTTTTTGCGCACCCGGGCTATCGCCATCGACATACACAGGGATAAATTGTTTGGTACGGTCAATAAAGCGCTGCTGATTAAAAATCGTCGCTTTAACTTGATTGCATGGCGGGCACCAAGTGGCTCCCCAGTAAAGAAACAGCGGTTTTTTCTCTGCTTTGGCTTTGGCAAAAGCGGCGCTCACATCCCCTTGCTCCCAGGCGATTCCTGCAGGCACGGTGGATGGAGAGGCAAAAGTGCTGCCGCTGACAAGAATCAGGGCAAGGGCGTGGGTGAGTTTCACGGTATCCTGTCTTATATTTTTTTGTGTGAATATATCTTAGCCTATATATTTGTTTGGAATAAATGAATCAGGCTAATTTTAATAATTTGTTGTGTTGTGGCGACAAGCTACAATTTTGAGGGGCTTATTTTTAAGCTCGCCACACACTTGCCAGCCAAGGCTGCTGCTCACAGGGTAAGCCGGCAGGGCGGTAGTAGTGTTCTAGCTCGGTAAAGCCTGCTGCAATTAAATAGCTTTGCCAAGTTGGCAAGTTGTAATAAGCGCCATAGCGTCCTTGATTCCAGCCTTCTTCATTATTGCCACGCGGGTTAGAGCAAAATAGCACGCCGCCAGTTTTTAGCGTGGCGTGCAGCTGTAGCAAAATGTGCGGTAGCGCTGCGCTGGGGATATGAAACAACACGGCATTGGCAAAGATGCCGTCAAAGCGGGCGTTGGGCAGATCGAGTGCTAAAAAATCCTGCAGCCAGACTTCGCAGCCACTGTCTGCTTTGGCCATTTCAACAAAGCGTGCCGTGCCATCTAGGCCAATGGGCTTATGGCCAAGTGCGCTAAAGCGTTTTAAATCACGGCCTGGGCCACAGCCAAAATCTAAGATATCAAATGGCGCAGTGCCGCTGATATGGCGCAAAAGTGCGATGATATTCTGGCTTACATCATGATCGGCAGTGCCTGCTTTAAATGCCTCGGCGTTGGCTTGGTAGTGGGCTAGTGTTTGCTGGCTAATCAGGTCTTGGCTCATATTTATCTCTGTTGGGAATAGCCGCAGTTGCCGAGGGTGGCATAATTCATTACCGTGGTCTGGGATTTTTCCAGCATATCTAGTCATGTTGGTGTAATTAAAAGGAGTGCTTGTTGTTTTGCTTCAGCGGGCAAGCGATAAGCGTGATGCAGAGACAGGGATAAAACAATGAAAAAAATAATCAGTAGTTTATTAGTATGCGGCTGCTTTACCAGCAGCGCCTTTGCCGCCGATTATGCTGGGCTGGGTGCTGATAGCATCAGCAAGGAAAACATAGAAGCCTTTCGCCCTAAGCCGCTAGAGCCTAGTTTATCGCGGCGGATTCAAAGCATGCTGGATATTTCTAGCCCCAGTGCTGGCATGCTCAGCCCAGATGGTGCAAAGCTGTATTTTAGTTGGCGAGTCACCGGGGTTAGCCAAGTGTGGCGCCTTGATGGGCCACAGCGTTTTCCAGTGCAAATGACGGGCGGAGAAGATGCCACCCAAATTGCGGGCATTAGCCCAGATGGCCAAACCTTAGTGATTCAGCGTGATCGCAAAGGCGAAGAAAACCCTGGCCTGTATTTGCAGCCAGCGGGCGGTGGGGCGCTCAAAGAAATTCAGCATATTGCCGGTGTGCAAACTCGCTTTGCTTTTGTTTCAGATGATAATCAGTACGTGTATTACAGCGCCAATGATAAGCAAAAAGACAGCTACACCATTTACCGCTATCACATTGTCAGTGCGACCAAACAAGTGGTGTTTGACCAGCCAGGTTTGTGGAATATCGCGGATCAGCGCCATGGGCGAATTCTGCTGGAAAAAACCATTACCAATCTAGCGGCAGAATTTTATGAGCTGGCCGATGGCGAGCTTAAACCCCTGTTTGGTCAAAATGAGAAAGAAGAATACAGCGCCGCCTACGGTGCAGGGCCAGATGAATTGATTGTGCAAACGTCTAAGTTTGGCAATTTCCGCCGCCTGTATCAATGGAAGGCGGGCCAGTTTAAGCCGATTTCCCCCGAGATAAACTGGGATGTCAGCAGCTTTGAGTTGGATAAATCGCGCCAGCATATTAGCTATAGCGTGAATGAGGCGGGTTATCTCCGTAGCTTTGCGCTGGATGCTAGAAACCTACAGCCAATTAAGCTGCCGCAGTTTAAAGGCAGCGATCATGTGTTGATTAGCGGCCACAGCCCAGATGGCCGCTATAGCCTGATCAGCGTAGAAACCGCCACTTCGCCAAGGCTGAGCTATCGCTATGAATGGAGCACCGGCAAGCTGGTGCAATGGCAGCAGGCCATGAGCCCAGAAGTGGATACGCAGCGCTTTGCCAAGGCCAGTTTAGAAAGCTATCCCGCCAGAGACGGCACTAAAATCCCGATGTTTGTCCGCCGTCCTGCGCAGTGTGCAACGGTGACGTGCCCCGTGGTCGTGCATTTTCATGGCGGGCCGGAAGGGCAAACTAAGGCAGGCTTCTCGCCTGTGGCGCAACTGTATGTGGATGCCGGTTTCATCTTTGCCGAGCCTAATGTGCGTGGCTCGGATGGCTATGGCAAAGCATGGCTGGCGATGGACGACGGCCCGAAGCGCTTGCAAGTGGTGAGCGATATCGAGGACGCCTCGCGCTATATGCGCAGCCAGTGGGCTAAAAATGGCCAAGTGCCTAAGATCGGCATTATTGGTGGCAGCTACGGCGGCTATTCCACCTTGGCAGGCATGACCATGTTTGCAGGCGCTTACGATGCGGGCGTGTCTACCGTGGGCATTTCAAACTTTATGAGCTTCTTGCAAAACACCGCGCCTTATCGCCGTGCGCTGCGTATTGCCGAATATGGCGATCCGGTGAAAGATCGTGAGGCCCTGATCCAGCTGTCACCGATTAACCACATCGATAAACTAATCGCCCCGCTGATGCTCATCCAAGGCGTGTCTGATCCGCGTGTGCCGGTGGGTGAAGCGCTGCAAATGTACCAAGCCGCGCAAAAACGCAATGTCCCCGCCGAGCTAATGCTCTTCGCCGACGAAGGCCACGGTGCGGCTAAACGTGAAAACCGCGTGTACTCGATCGGGCATACGATCAGGTTTTTGGAGGCGTATTTAAAGTAGATGCTATTTTAGGAGTGGAAAAAACGGGCGGAATGGCCCGTTTTTTTTTGAGTTAGCAAACAGCAAAATAACTTTTTAACCACGTTTTTTGCATGGGGCTTAACAATCCCCTTGAAGCACGCCGAAGCGAGGAACAAGCGGGGCGGGGTTTCGGCGAGGATGTTTGAGCGAGCGTAGCGAGTGAGTCCCGCAGCCGCCGCCTCGATTGTCCGCAGTGAGGGGTTTCGTGCTTCGTGGGGTCGCCTTCTTTGCTTACTTTCTTGGCGAAGCAAGAAAGTGAGTCCCAGCGCGGACTGCGCACCAAAATTAACGTGCCGTAGGCACTAATTAAAAGACTTTGGGGGAGACTATGGAGAAATCACTAGACTTATCAATTCATATTAAAAACTGGCGGGTTTCACCCGCCCCTTCGAAGGCTTAATGCTTGGGTATTTTTCGTATACCCAAGCCAGCCTCTTAATTCAAACCATTATGCCTCAGCAAGGCTGCCACTTCTGGTTTGCGGCCACGGAAAGCGGTGAAGGAGTCGATGGCTGGGCGGCTGCCGCCCATGGCGAGCACTTCGTTTCTGAAACGCGCGCCAGTGGCGGGGTCCAGAATCGACTTGCCCGCTGCGGCGGCTTCTTCAAAAGCAGAATAGGCGTCGGCAGATAGCACTTCGGCCCATTTATAGCTGTAGTAACCCGCCGCATAGCCTCCGGCAAAAATATGGCTAAAGGTGTTGTACCAGCGGTTGTAATCGGGGGCGACGGGGGTTTCAAACTCGGCGACCAGTGCGGCATTGTGTGCGGCGGCGTCGATTACATCTGCGTTGGCGTGTAGGCCCATATCAAATAAAGACAGTAAAACTTGGCGCACCATGCCGCTTCCGCTCATAAAGTTTTTGGCGGCCAGCATTTTATCGAATAGGGCGCGTGGCAGTGGCTCGCCGCTGTCTACATGGCGGGTTAAATCGGGCAGTACTTGCCATTCCCAGCAGAAGTTTTCCATAAACTGGCTAGGTAGCTCTACCGCATCCCACTCCACGCCATTGATGCCGGATACGCCAGATTCATCAACTTCGGTTAAGAGGTGATGCAGGGCGTGGCCAAATTCGTGGAATAGCGTGATCACATCGTCATGGGTTAGCAGTGCAGGCTTGCCATCTACCCCGCGCGAGAAATTACACACCACCAGCGCCACTGGGTTTTGCAGCGAAGTGCCTTTACGGCTGCGTGAAAGCACATCATTCATCCACGCGCCGCCTTGCTTACCGTTGCGGGCGTACAGATCCAAGTAGAGGCCACCTACCGCGCTACCGTCCATATTTTGCAGCGCGTAGTAATTGACATCGGGGTGCCAAACGGGCGCTTCGGCCTTTACAAAGCGCAGGCTGTAGAGCGTTTCAATCACTTTAAACAGGCCAGCCAGTACTGCGTCTTCGGTAAAGTAGGCTTTGACTTCTTGGGCAGAGAAAGCGTATTTCGCTTCGGATAATTTTTCTGCCGCATAGCCGTAATCCCAAACAGCCAGCTCGTTCAGTCCTAGTTGTTCTTTGGCAAAGGCTTTAAGCTCGCTTCGATCTTTGGCCGCAAACGGCTTAGCGCCGTGACCTAAATTACGCAAGAATTCGGCCACCTGATCAGGCGTATCGGCCATTTTGGTGGCGAGCGATTCTTCGCTGTAGTTATTGAAACCTAGCAACTGAGCGGCTTCAGAGCGTAGCGCGTGAATGCGGCTAATCAGTGGGCCGTTATCGCGCTCGGCGGGGCCAAATTCTGCGGCGCGGGTTACGTTGGCGTGATAAACCGTTTCACGCAATGAGCGATTGCTACAAAACTGCATCACTGGGCCTTGGCTAGGCTGTTTAAGCGTGACTTTGTAGCCGGTTTTGCCATCTGTCTCGGCGGCAGATTTTGCCGCAGACAGCCAGTCTGGCGGCAGGCCATCTAGCTCAGCGATGTCTTCAATATAGAGCGCCCACTCATCGGTGGCATCCATCACATTTTGGCCAAATTTAACCGTTAGCTCAGATAGCTCTTCTGATATCTCGGCAAAGCGTTGTTTTTGCGCCTCCGCTAGCTCCGCACCAGAGAGGCGGAAATCCCTGAGCGTGTCTTCAATAATGGTTTTTTTAGCGGAGTTGTAAGTGGCGAATTCGCTGCTGGCTGCAATTAGCTTGTATTGCGCATATAGCAGCTCGTTTTGGCCTAGCTCGGTATAAAAATTAGAGATGCGGGCGATATTAGCATTGTAAACATCGCGCAGCTCAGGGGTGGTGACTACACTTTCTAAGTGAGCCACCACGCCCCACGCTAAGCCCAGTTTATTGAGCGCTTCATCCAGCGGCTCTACAAAACTTTCCCATGTTGGGTTCTGGGCTTGCTCGGCGGCGGTAACGGCAGCGGCACTGCTAGCCAGCAGGGTATCGAGCGCTGGGTTGATATGCGTCGGTTTAACGCTTGGGTAATCAGGCAGTTTGCCGGTCAGATCGAGAAGTGGATTGCTCATGCAGCTGGCTCACGTATTTAGAATGGTATAGAGGCTAAATGCGCGCGATGGCGCGTAATTCAAGGTGATATTGCTTATAAATTACGTAAGGGGGCATCAAAAAACTTATCCACCAAATAAAATAAGGCGAATTTAATTGTAAGGTTTTTTGATGCCCCCTTATGTCTGCCCTTATTGGCTAACCATGCGCTGTATTTCTTCGACCTTGATGGTTGCAGAAGGTGGCATAAGCAAGCCGCGCTGGCAGGCTGGGCGATCGGCCATGCGCTGAATCCATCCGGCTAAATGCGGCAGGCCTTCGATGCTGATGCCGCTCCATTCATAAATGCGTACCCATGGCCAAGTGGCGATGTCGGCGATGCTGAATTCAGCCACCAGATAATCACGGCCATTCAACTGGGTATTGAGCACTTCAAAGAGCCGGCGGCCTTCGTTTTGGTAGCGGGCAATCGCCAGTGGAATTTTTTCTGGTAGATAGCGATAAAACACATTGGCCTGCCCCATCATCGGCCCAATCCCACCCATTTGAAACATTAGCCACTGCAATACTTGCGAGTGTTTTTTTGTATCGCTAGGGAGTAAGCGGCCTGTTTTTTCAGCCAAATAAATCAAAATGGCCCCAGATTCAAATACGCTAAAGCCACCATTATCGTGATCAATAATGGCGGGGATGCGGCCATTGGGGTTGATGGCCAGAAACGCAGCTTCTTTTTGCTCTAGCTTACCCAAGTCCAGTGCAATCACGCGGTAGGGTAGGCCTAGCTCTTCGAGTGCAATGCTGATCTTATGGCCATTGGGCGTGGCGGCGGTGTAGAGATCGATCATGGGGCTTTCTCAGGCGTAGTGGTGAAAGCCATCAAAATCGGCTTTACCAATGGCAAATCCAGCTTGGCGCAAGAGTGCATACACCATGCTGAAATGAAAAAAGAAATTAGGTAGCGCGTAGTGTTGTAAAAACTGTTGCCCAGCTAATGTCAGCGTGGCCTGCCCTGCTTGGCTGGCAGGGCCGGTGATAATGCGTAGCTCGCTGCCAGTAAATTGTGCTTCGTCGAGCGTGGCCAGCCATTGTAATGTGGTGGCTATTTGTTGTTGTAAGCCTGCTAGATCGCGTTGATCTACAATATTGGGCGGTGTTTGCTGGCTTAAAGCACTGGCAATACGGCGAGCAAAACTAGCTACATAATAGATTTGGTTTGCCAAAGGGTGCATATCAATGACGAGCCGAGCATCCAATAATGGCTGTACTTCATGCTGGCTAAGTAGTTGAGTTAATTGTTGCAAATAGCGCTGTAATACGGGCACGCTGCTGGAATACATACTAAGGGTCATGACAGATCCTCATCGCTATTGGTTTTCGGGTGGGGAGTATCTTGCTGGTCATTTCTGCTCAGGAGGCAATGCACGATATGGGGGCGTTCTATTCTCCCCATAAGCAGCGTTTCTTTTATACCTTACATCGCTTGTATTGTCTGCTTAGGTGTCTTTTAGCGATGTTTGGGGCTGGCCAAAATCAAATGATTGTCCCATTTTATGCTGGGGTAGCTGGCAAGAGGGGTAAGCTTGCCGTTGTGCGGGTCTAGCTGGGTGATTACGCCCAGCTCGGTGCTGATCAGTGCTTTGCCCTGCCATGCGGCAATGCCTGCAGGGCGGAGCAGGCCGTATTGTTGGGTGGCGCGGCCGTTTGTATCCCATAGCGCAAGGGCGTTGCCCTCCAATGCGCTTACAATAAACTGATTGCCCACCGCCGCGATACTGGCTGCATAGCCACCTAGGCCGGGCACGGTTTGGGCAAGGCTGAATTGGCCGTCTTTTAAAATAGCCAGCAGCGGAGCGTCGTCCACGCTGCTCCCTGTGCTGGATTCGGCCTGAATGGCGATGCCCAGCGTGCCGTCCTCGGCTAATGCCAGATGGCGCAGGCTGAGTGAGGGATCGGGCAGGATGTGCTGGCTGCGTTTTTTGCCGGAAGGCCAGTCGAGCAGCACGATGCTGGGCTCCATACTGGCCAGATTAAGCTTATTACGGCCACTTTGTGGCAGGGTTAGAATGCCGCCGTTGGCAATCGCCAGCGTTTGTTCATCAATAAATATCAGCTCGTGCGGGCCGATGCCGTGGCTGGGCAGCTCGCCCAATTTTTGCAGCGTGGCCGGATGATAAATGCCGATCAGGCCTTGGCCTGTTTGAATATTGTTTTCACTGGCCAGCAGTTGTTTGCCATCTGGGCTGAGTACGGCGTGGCCAAAGAAGTGGCGTTCGGGGGCGGCGGCAAGCTGCCGGACGATTTCACCACTTTGCCAATTGACGCGCATCATCCAATAGCCAGGCCGACGCGCGATCACAATCGCTTCAGAGGCGGATACCGGAATAATGCCGTGGCCTCGGCTAGGCGTGGCTACCGTGGCTCCGGCTACAGGGCCAAAGGATTTACCCCAGCGTGCCGCCAGTAAAGTCGGTACAGGGCCTAGCGTATCTTCTCCTTTGGCAAAAACAGGCAAAGCCAGTAAGGCTAGGCTTTGTAGAAAGCGGCGTCGGGATGGATCAGTGCGCATTGTAAGCTCGCTTATATAGAGGGTGCAGCGTACTTGGCGCTAATTCTTAAACCACAGAGAACACAGAGTTTCACAGAGGGAAAATATGTCAAACCTAGCGAATTTCTCTGTGGTTCTTAGTGCTCTTTGTGTTCTCTGTGGTTCAGGGTTTGGCTCGGGCTCGGATTCTAGCGGAGTCAATCCCCATCCGATTCAGATAAACCCAGTGTCAGGTCGAGCGCTTCGGCCACATCGGTTTCTATGCTGCGTTTGAGTTCTTTAATGCTAGCCAGATAATTGCTACGTGCTGCTTTGGCGGCAGGGCTGTCAAAGGCTTCTGGGATGGCCGCCTGTGCGGTTTTGGCATTGGCGATGGCAGTTTTTACTTTAGCGATCACTTCGGGTTTGTCGGCCAGCAGCAGGGTAATGCCGCCGCTTGGGCTAAAGAGCGTGCTAGCGACGGTATTGAGGACGGCCACTGAGCTGGCTTTGCCCGTGCCACTGCGCCACTCGGCAAAGGCTTCGCGTTTGGCTTCTTTGGGTAGGCGTTTGGCTTGGCTGTCCAGCGCGCCTAGCATCAGATTTAGCGTTTCTGGCAGTAAATTTTGGCGGAAAAACGGGTTTTCTGCGCCCAGCTGCTGGTGATAGTTCTGCCAACCTGCGTTAAGTAAGCTCACATCGCTGACAATGCGCTCGCTAATGCCCACTAGATAAAGGCAGCGATCTTGCGCTTTGAGTTTGGCTAGCTGGGCCTTGGGCTCTTGATTGCCCCAGAGCAGATATTCAGCGGCGGGTAGGCCACGTGCGCCTACATTGCGCTCATCCAAACCCTTAGGAATCATGGCTTCGATGTCGGCTTCACGCGTTGGCCAAAAATCAATCTTGCGGCCCGTTCTTTCCAGCACAATGGGCCCGCCGGGCGCGGCATCCATGGCGTGCCAGGCCAGGGCGGCTTGCTTCCAAGTATTGCGGGTGATGGCTAGGCTTTTTTCATTGGGCGCGGCACAAAAGGCCTTGCTTTGCGTGGCAAAGGCATCGCTGGCGGCAAGCAATATTTTGTGCCGTGGCAGGTAAGCTTCCTCTAGCCAGCGCACGCTGAATTCTGGCGTGGGGATGGTTGGCTCGGCGTGAACGAGAGGGCTGAGCAGGGCGGTGCTTAGAATAAGGGCGAGTTTCATGTGGTGTTTTTAGTGGTTCGGCATGTTGTGGCCCTATATGCATCACTCATGGTCATGATTCAATGCCGCTTTTGAGAGGCATGTTTTCTTAGGGCGGGTGCAATCCCATTTGCGCAAACTAAAACCTTAACTGAGTATGAAATAGCGCTAAACCTTGAAGCACAGAGGTAGTGAGAGCACAGAGGACACAGAGAAAGACCCAAAAAAGGGCCTTATTTTCTCTGTGAAACTCTGTGGGTCTCTGTGTTCTTTGTGGTTTGAGGTTTAACCCGCTAATTCATATCCTTGTTTTTTGCTTGCACCCGCCATACATGATTTGCATGGCAATGTATTAGTGTGCTTACAGGGTACGGTATGCCGTTCCTCTACCTTGTTTAGAGTGATTGTAAAAACTTCAGCAGCATATCTCGGTCTGCTTTAGATAGTTTCAATACGGCTTGCTTGGCGTTTTCTGCCTCGCCCCCATGCCAAAGTACGGCTTCCATCAGATTGCGGGCGCGGCCATCGTGCAGATATTGGCTATGCTCGTTCACGGCAGGCACCAAGCCTAAGCCCCAAAGCGGTGGTGTTTTCCATTGCTTGCCATTGGCAAGGCCATCTGGGCGGCCATCGGCTAAGCCATCTCCCATGTCATGGATCAGTAAGTCGGTATAGGGCCAGATTTTTTGTCCAGATAAGACCGGCACGGCTTTAAAGTGAGCGGTGGTATAGCTTGCTGTATGGCAGCTGACACAGTTACTTTCTTTAAATACCTGTTTGCCACGTAAGACATCAGGGTTTTGCGGATCACGGCGCGATGGTACGGCTAAAGTACGGCTGTATAAAATAACTTTATCGAGTATCTTTTCGCTGATTTCTGGCTTGCCACCATTGGGTGCATGTAAGCAATCTTTTTGCACCGGCATGCATTCTTCTTTTGGAAAATGCTTAGATGTGATGCCGATATCGCCGTTAAATGCACCCGCAGATTGATGAGCTACGGTGGCAACATTGGCTTTCCAGCCAAAGCGGCCCAGCATGGTTTTGCCTGAGTACACGTCGTTTACATAGTTGGGCTTGCCTTTAATGCCCAGCCCTTCGGCTTTTTGGCGGGCAGCATTGGCTAGAATATCCTTTTCGCTGATGGCTTCCAGTAAGCCAAGTCCGATCATTTGCGGGGCCACGCGCGGGGACATCATCAGCTTAGCATGGGTTTTTCCATAAGCTAAATCGCCGAGTGTGTAAGTGGGCGCGCGCAGGCTATATGGCTCGCCGTCAGTAAATTGCCCAGCTATTTCGCGGTAAGTGATCTTAACTTTGCCTTCAGGTTTTACGCCCTCAACCGCATCATTATTAAACTGGCCACCGTAGCGTGGATCTGGCTTATTGCCAGGGATAGACAGCCTTAGTAGCAAGGAGAGCGGCTGCTCATCTTGCAGGCCATTAGTAAAATTGGGCGGTGAGCCACGGCCGTCTTCGGTATGACAGGCTCCACAGGATCTGGCTACAAAGTGCGGGCCAAGGCCATCTCGGGCGGTGGTGGAGGATGGCGCGGCTACCCAAGGCTTCTTAAAAAAGGAGTTACCGACAGCAAAGTCGGTTTTTTGTTGCTCTGTAAGGGCGGGTGCATCTAGCGAAAAGGCATTACGGCCATGATCGTCAGCCGTTGCAGCCACGCCGCCAGGGCGATCTTCGCCTTCCTCAAATAGGGCGAGCGGGCTGGTGCCATAAGCAATGGCGGCAGAGGCAAGAAGGGCCGAGCTGAGTAGAGCAAGGCGAAGCGATATTTTGGTCATGGTCCAGGCTCTGAATGGCAAAGGCCCTGCCACGATTATCGTGAGCAGGGCTGTTTTTTTACGAGTGCATGCCGTTTTATCCGTCCTAGAAGTGAATGATCTAGCCGGCATTAACGTCTTTATTTAAAACGCCATATATAGGGTGGGCAAAGCGTTTTACCTTGCCACCCTATGCGCATCAATTTAAACCGTGCCATGAAAAAATACGGCTTTTGCAACAAGATGAATTTTTTGGCATATGGCCTACATTGATGCATACGTGAGCATAAAACTTGCCCACCTAAATAGGGCGTACTTTTAGCTAAGTTTTAAGGCTGTTTGGTTGTTAAACGCTTAACGCCCAGTGTTTCCGCTGCGGCGACTAGATCTTTACCCTGTTTTTTTAAGGAATCGATCACGGCTTGCACGCGTTTGCGCCCTGGAGCGTCTTTTTTGCCAATGATTTCTTGGTCAAAAGGCGCTTGGATTTCATTGGCCAGCTTTAAGCTTTGTGCAATATCGGCGCTTACTAAGTCAGCAATGGCTGGATTTTTTTGCGCAACTAGCGCTTTAAAGCTTGCGCCTTCCAGTGTTTTGCCGTCTTTGCCGGTATAGCGGCCTTCCCATACGTTTTGCATGCCGACGATATCGCCGATGATGTCGCGGTGGGTGTTATCCGAGAAGCAAGAG
This sequence comes from Iodobacter sp. CM08, assembly GCF_033446605.1. Lineage (NCBI taxonomy): Bacteria > Pseudomonadati > Pseudomonadota > Betaproteobacteria > Neisseriales > Chitinibacteraceae > Iodobacter > Iodobacter sp. CM08. The sequence goes on from NZ_JAWQUO010000028.1 coordinate 40,489, forward strand.
TGCTCGTCTTCTTGGTTTTGTGTATCCATTGCGACTTCCATGCGCTGGCCTGCTAGCTCGCCACGGGTCAGTACGCCAAGGCCGGTTAGGGCTTTTTTCAGGCTTTCTTTATCGCCAGCAACAAAGCGCTGACGGTAGTTTTGTTCTGCAGGTGCCCATTGCTTAGCCACGTATTCCAGATCTTCGATTAGCATCTCGTTTGCTAATTTCATGTAAAGGCGGCGGCGGTCTGCATTGGCGGTTTTACCATCTATAAAATCAGTGAACTTACGATCACCTGGGCCCTTAGCGTTAAAGTCTTGGCCCCAGAGCAAAAATTCAATCGCGTGCCAGCCAGTGGAGACGTTTTCTTCGCCGCCTTTTTCATTCAGTGATTTCAGTTTTTCTTTGGTAATGGCCACTTTAGGATTGTTGATAATCCCTGCTTTGGCTTTACCTTTTACATAATCAATATAGCTTTCATCGATTGGCCAAGCATTGATACGGCCCTCTGGCCCTTGCGCATCATCAATCGGGCCGGAGTAGAAGCGGTAAGCTTCGGTAGGCAGGTAAAACTCACGGGCAGCGAGCCAAGCTTTGCGGGCGCTTGCAAGGCTTTCTGCGCTAGGGGCGGCTAAAAACGCATCAATCACGGCGCTCATTTCACGTGCAGCGGCAATGCTATCGCTATAGCTTGCGTGCACAATGCTTGAGTATTGTTCAAGTGCGGCGCTGGTTGTGATGTCTGCAGCTTGGGATGCTAAGGGTGTCAGCAGTAGACCGGCTGTCATGGCGGCGCACAAAACGCGATTGAATCGTTTCATTTAATGATCTCTAGCACTTGTAAAAATCAGATGATAATGATTCTTATAGCATATGCAATACATTATTGATGCCGTCGTGCTAAAAGGACGGCGGCTATCGCTTACAATAGATATTTAAAAGGATTAAACAACCATGACGATGGGTGTATTTGATGGCATTAAGCCAGTGGTAGCAGCGGGCGCTTGGGTACATGAATCGGCACAGGTGATAGGCGAAGTCAGCTTGGCAGAGAATGCCTCGGTTTGGCCGGGCGCGGTCATTCGTGGGGATGTGAACGCCATTAGCATCGGCAAAGATAGTAATGTGCAAGACTGCGCGGTGTTGCACGTTAGCCACAAACGTGCGGATGATCCACTAGGCGCGCCCTTGGTGATTGGTGAGCGCGTCACTATTGGCCACGGTGTGATGTTGCATGGTTGCACGATTGGTAATGAGTGTTTGATTGGGATGGGCACGATTGTGCTCGATAGAGTAGTGATTGAAGATCGCGTGATGATTGGCGCAGGTTCTTTAGTGCCCCCCAATCGTGTTTTAGAATCAGGCTGGCTGTATATGGGCCGCCCAGCAGAGAAAAAACGCCTACTTACCGAGGCCGAGCTGGCCAATTTTAATTATTCAGCGGCACATTATGTGCGGCTGATGGCAAAGTACCGAGATGCAAAATAAGAATGGTTTATCACCAGTCATATTGGGCTAATTAAAGATCGAGCAAGGGGCGATGTTGCGCCCCTTGCTGCTGCTTAGCTTAGGCGGAATCGCGTAACTGATGTGCTGAGCTGCTTAGCCATATCATCCAGCCCAACAATGGATGAGGCCATGCTGCGCACTGCAACCGCGTTTTCTTCGGTCATTTGGGATATTTTTTCAACATTTAAGGCTAAATCGCGTGCGGCAGTGCGCTGTTCTTGCATTTGATCGGTGATGTTTGTGACCGAGCTAATCACGTCATGGCTGCTGTTATCAATTTTAAGAATGCTCTCTCTGGCTTGATTGGTAAGGGTTAAACCATCCCCTACGCGCTTATGCCCATTTTGCATGCTGCCGATTGCATCGTGCGCGCCTTGCTGAATGGCACTGACCATCGCGGTAATTTGCGCTGCGGATGAGGTGGTGCGCTCGGCTAGTTTTCTGACTTCATCCGCGACTACGGCAAAGCCTCGGCCTTGTTCGCCGGCTCTGGCAGCTTCAATTGCGGCATTGAGGGCTAATAAATTTGTTTGATCGGCTACTTCACGAATCACTACAACAATGCTGCCTATTTCTTCAATTTGCTTACCTAGCCCTTCAATTTTTTCAGAGGCATTGCCAACATCTTTAGCGATTTCTTCCATTTCTTTGGCGGCTGATTGCACATCGTTACTGCCTGATTGGGCTAAGGCTCCTGCTTCAGAGGCTTGGCTGCTTACGTCTTCGGTGTTGGAGGCGACTTGATCCATGCTGGTGCTCATTTGTTCCACCGCAGCGGCCATTGAGCTGGCGGATGCGGTTTGTTGATCTGTGCTTACTGATACTTGTTGTGATGCTGAGGCTAATTCTTTGGCCGCAGATGAAACCGCGTGCGAGTTATCCATCATCATTTGAATAATCGCACGCAGGTTGCCATGCATTTTTTTGATGTCGTTTTGTAATGTGCCAATTTCATCATTGTAAATGGTAATGTTTTGCCAATTATAAGAAAGATCACCATTAGCAATTTCTTTAGCCACTTCTGCAACTTGTGTCAGTGGTTTGGTAATGAGATTCGCAATATAAAATGCCATAAACAAACCCAATGCGATGGCAATTATGCTGGCGCTAATCAAAACTGATTGGGCAGAGGCATAGCTAGCATAAGCCGCTTCTTTACCCTTTTGCATTAAACCTTCTTGAAAAATTGCCATTTCATCGAGTGCTTTAATATAAGTATTGTTATTAGGTGCCACTTGGGTTTTTATAAATGCCCAAGCTTGAGTGGAGTCATTCGCTGTTTTTTGAAATTCATCAAGTTTAGTAGCTAAAATTTTTTCTGCCTGACTCAGTTTTTCAAATAGCTCGCGCCCCTTAGGTGTGGTAATTCTTTTATCTAAATCTTGTAGTTTTTCAACTGTTTTTTTGCGGTTTTCATTCAGCTTGCTGAGTGCTTTATCGTCATCTTCTTTATCTGGTGAGAGCGCTATATTGCGTACTTGTCTGCCGTTGTCGAGAGATAAATTCATTAAATCGTTGGATAGCGCAATTTTGGGGTAGCGATCTTCTATTAGGTCGCGCATAGCATCATCGATTTGCCCCATGCTTTTTAAACTTAGGATTGCCATGATGGCCAGCAGAACTAAAACTGCGGCAAAACCAATAAATAGTTTGCCTCTAACACTGATGTTATGCATGAGAAAATCCTTTAACTAATATGTTGAGCTTAACGTCATCAATAAGCGCAATTGCACACTTATCGTCATTAACGAAAGCTTTGCTAGTAGCTATTGCCGTTATAGGAAGTTGTAAGGTGTAAATGGTACAAGCGTGCTTGCGATTGTCATTTTTTCCTGCTCGGCGGCTGAAGTAGGTTTTTGTGTCTTGCTTGGAGCTGGGAGGGCTTTTTAGAGAGGGAAAGAAATGCAAGTTTGGGACTTATAAAAATAGGGGAAAGTGCTTGCTGGCTTTATAATTGAGGCTTGTTACTCGAAAGGCTTTAGTAATGTCTCTACACGTTATTGCCCCGCCAACGCAAGGAACTAGCCCTAAGGCTTGGTATGCTGGCCTTAGCACCAGCCCAAACTTTATTCCAGATCCTGCTCAGGCCGAGGCGATTGATCGCCTAGATGCGCTTTATCATCAATTGATCTTCTTTAAAACCAAGCGTAGCCGCTTGTTTGGTAAGTCTTTGCTGCCGCAGCCAGATTTACCACGCGGCTTGTATTTTTGGGGTGGCGTGGGGCGGGGCAAAAGTTTTTTGATGGATGCGTTTTATGCTGCTCTGCCTTATAAGCGTAAGAAACGGCTGCACTTTCATCAGTTTATGCAAGAAGTTCATCATGAGTTGCGTCAGTTAAAAGGTGAGACAGACCCTTTAGCAGCTGTCGCGACAAAAATTGCTAAATCAGTGCGTGTGCTGTGTTTTGATGAGTTTCATGTCTCAGATATTGCCGACGCGATGATTTTGGGGCGGCTGATGGAGCATTTATTTAAGCGCGGCGTGGTGCTGGTCACCACTTCTAATTACCCGCCTGATGGCTTGTACCCCAATGGTTTGCAGCGCAGTAATTTTTTGCCAACTATTGCCCTGCTCAATAACACGCTAGATGTGTTTAATTTGGATGGGGGAAATGATTACCGCATGCGTACTCTTACCCAAGCTAGAACCTATCTCACGCCTAATACGGCAGAGAGCGTTGGCGAGCTAGATAGTCTGTTTTCGGCCATGGCCACCAGTAAAGACGGTGCGCCGCAGCTTAAAATAGAAGGGCGCACCATTAAGGCCAAACGGGTGGCGGCAGGAGTGGTGTGGTTTGATTTTTTTGCAATTTGCGGTGATGCACGCGGGCAAGCAGATTATTTGCAAATTGCACATAGCTATCATACGGTGATGGTGTCGGATATCCCAAAGTTGGCGGGTCATCAGGCTGCTGAGGCAAGGCGGTTTACTTGGCTGGTGGATGTGTTTTATGACCACCGCGTTAAGTTGATTATCTCAGCTGAAGTAGCCGTGGACTCGCTGTACCAAGAAGGTGTGCAGGCGAGTGAGTTTTTTCGCACCGCTAGCCGTTTAACCGAGATGCAATCTGAGCAATACCTTGCCCTGCCACACCAATCCATTGAAGCGCAATTAACAGGTATTGCAGAGACGTGATTTGTGGCGGCTTACGCTTCTTAGCCTAAGCCGCCATGTGGTCGTTTTATTCAAATGCGCCTAAGCGCTTTTGCTCTAGTGGGCTAAAGTTGGCATCACGTAGCTTTTGGATGGCGGTGTTTTGCTCGGTATTTGGCAAAGCATGGATGGCATTGGCTTTAGCAATCAGATAGCGATCAATTTTGGCCTGCCACTGGTTTTCTTCTTGGTCTAAGGCGGCTAGCCGATCTGCCGCCTGCTCCCCCACGCTAGCGCTTCTGAGTGCATGCAGTTGGTTTGCTGTTGCGCCTTGTGATCTTGCGGATTGAACATTCGCGGCCAAGCTTAAATGCGCTATCAGGCCCGCGCGTGCTTGTTGCTCAGCGGGGCTTAATTTTGCATCAAGCGCGGCTTGTTTTTGCGCTTTTTGCGTGGCATTGAGTTGGGTATCTTGATTAATCACTAAGCGATCCAAAAGCAGCTCGTCTTGTTGATCATCGCTGGCAAATAAAGCACTGATTTCCGCTCGATTAAAAAATCGGCTGCGGGTATTTTGGATGGCAGCAAGCCGTAAACGCATGGTGGCAATGCTTTGTCCGGCGATGGCTGGGTTGTTGGCGAGCTCGCTTAAAGCGCGTTTAAATTGAATATATTGCGCCAAGATTCGTTTGGCTTCTTTGGCGGCAACGGGTTTGAGTTCACGGTCTAAATCTTGGCCGATTTGCGCCATGATGTCGGAGAGGGAGCGCTCACCAACGGTGGCCAAGTAATAATCAAAACGGCGCAGCAAGGCTTGGTTAAGTTGTAGCTCCCCCTTAGCGGGCTCTATATCGCCATCGGGTAAAGTGCCAAATAATGAGGGAGCAAAGGTGGGCTTTGCTTGGATGGCTGCGACCGGAGCGGCTGCCGGTGCTGGCTTGAGTGACCAAGCCGCAGCAGCCACCAAAAATACGGTGGCCGCCATCGCCGCAAAAATCCAACGCAGCATTACAAACCTGCGTTCTTTAAACGATTTGCGTGCTGCCTAAATACACTAACGGGATTGGTTTCAAATAAGCTAACAATCCCAACAAATTGATTCACCTCATCTAAGTGATTCATGCGGTAATCATCACGAAGCACTTGGCCTAAATGGCTAGAGCAGGATGAAACCAAGCCATCGTTTTTTTCTTTAAATGCCAATGAAGTTAACCCCATCGCGGCATCGCTGATATCAAAAAGATTGGTGAGTGGGCTGGCGCCGCTCCAAGAGTAATAGCGCACGCCATTGACTTGATAGGCACCTTCATTGCAGCTGCCTGCTGGTAGGCCTTCGGGAAATTTAGCATTGAATTTGGCCGCGCCTGCTGTGGTCAGCGAATCGAGAGCTGCATTTGAGCTTTGTGGCAAATTGCCATCCTGTGATGCAAGGCCAATCAGTTTTGCTAGCCCATCGGCAATGAGCACGGCAACGCTTTCATTGACTGAGCCTGGTGCAGCTACTTTTCTAACCACATCTGCTACGGTAGAGCCTTTATTGACCCCCGCAATATTGGTTACTGATGCAATTAGATCGGGCCGCACCGATGCCACATAGCGAGTTGTAGGGCCACCATGGCTATGACCGATGAGATTGACTTTGCTGGCTCCTGTAATGGCTAAAATTTGCTTTACCTGCGCCAATAACTGTTCCCCCCTTAGCTCGCTAGAATTGGTGGCAGAAACTTGTGCAACGTAGACTTTTGCGCCATCTGCCTGTAGGGCTTGCGGCACTTTATAAAAGTAATCAACACCTAGTACTTGATCAAAACCAAAGAGGCCATGGACTAAAACAATTGGGTAGCGGGTCTGTGTGTAGCCTGTTGCCATGACTGGGGCGGCTAAGGATATAAATAATACAAAGCATTTCAGAAAAAATTTCATTCCAAATTCCTCATGGCTTTTTATAAAACGTATGGAGCGGTGTGGCGCTCCTTGTTTAGCCAATCAAACACGTGTTTGATTTGGCTTACATACGTCGTAGCTCATTTGTGGAATGAATCCCATTTTAAACAGTGTTTATTTTTGTAAGGAAATTCCCCTGGGTATTGTTTTACGGGTTTGAAATGAGCTTAGTAGATCTAGATAAAGCTGATTTTTGAGGTGTAAAACAGCCTAGCAAGGTGGCTGTCGGCTTAGGCAGATAAAATCATGCTGGCGATGGCCCCAGCAATCAGCCCCCAAAATGCGGGGCCAATTCCCATTAAGGAAACACCAGATAGGGTGACTAAAAAAGTGATGATGGCCGGTTCACGAAATTTTTCATGGCTCATTGCCACGTTTAAACTATTGGCAATGGTGCCAAGCAGGGCAAGGCCTGCAATCGCCAATACAAGAGCTTTAGGAAAGGCTGTAAATAGCGCCCCAATCGTGGCGCCAAATAGCCCAAGTAATAAATAAAAACACCCTGCTGCAATACTGGCTTTATAGCGCTGGGCTGGGTCTTCATGCGCTTCTTTGCCCATACAAATTGCTGCGGTAATGGCCGCCAAATTAAGCGAGAAGCAGCCAAACGGTGCAAGCAGCAGAGTCGTTAGCCCTGTCCATGTTAGTAGTGGGGAAACCGGTGTGTTGTAGCCATTGGCGCGAATCACCGCTACACCCGCCATATTTTGCGAGGCCATCGTCACCACAAACAGCGGAATGCCGACGCTAAGCATGGTTTGCCAATTAAAAATGGGCATCATCCATTCTGGCTTGGCTAAAGCCAGCTTAAGCCCTTGTAGATGCAATAGATCCTGAGTGGATGCAATCCCTATTCCAAGCGCCAATACCAGCATGATGGCATAACGGGGCCAAAGTCTTTTGCAGATTAAATAGGCGGTAAACATGCTGAAGACGAGCACAAACTGGCCTTGCATCTCCGTAAAAATATTGATGCCAAACCTTGCTAAAACACCAGCGAGCATGGCTGCTGCAATGGGCAATGGAATCCGCCCCATGATGCGTTCAAACCAGCCGGTGATGCCGCAGAGCGTAATCAGGGCGGCGCAAAACATAAACGCGGCAATGGCTTCCCCCATGGGTACGCCTGCCAAGCTGCCAGCCAGTAATGCCGCGCCTGGGGTAGACCAAGCGGTGACAACGGGATCTTTATAGCGTAGCGATAAGCCAATACAACTTAAACCCATGCCCAGCCCTAAGGCCCACATCCAAGAAGCTAGCTGTCCAGCCGTAGCTCCTGCACTACTTGCGGCCTGAAATACAATCGCTGCCGAACTGGTATAGCCAACCAAAACGGTGATAAAGCCAGCGGCCAATAAAGAAAGGGAGAAAGATTTATTCATGGGCTAGGCTCGGTAAGGGGCGAGCTTTTAATCATGCCTTTTGCATGGCGGCTTGGCTAGCTACACCTTAAACTGGGAAAAGAGAGTACAGATTGATGGTGGCTGAAGTGGGTGCAAGTTTCTATCCTCGCTTTGGAGGGGGATAAATATAGGGAATAATTTGGGCGTTATTTTGGCGTAAACAGCATATTGATAACGGCTGGCTGGCGGCTGAGATGCTTATAAATAAAGCAAATTGCAGGATGTAAGATCTGTTTTAGAAAAAGACCTTGACCAAAAGGGCTGAGCTTGTAAGGGATTTCCAAGGTATGAAATGCGCGGCTAAGGCAAGACGTGGTGAAATAGGGACTGTTACAATTTGACTTTATCTGCCGGAGTAACGGTCTTGCTTGCCCAATTTTGCCTGCCCATTGATTTAGCCTCGCTATCTACGCGCTTCAAAGCGGATGGCATTGTCGTTTTGCGTGGCTTTGTTGCTCTGGAGCGAGTCAATCAAATTCGCAAGGTGGCGATGGATGCCGTCGCTCAGCGTATTCCTCCTTTTGAGCTGGAAGCCGAGCTGGGTTACCCAGGAGCCCCCACTTCTACTGCAGATATAGGTGGTGGCACGATCCGGCGTTTAAGAAACATGGCAGGGCGAGATCCAATATTTGCAGAGTGGGCAGGTGATTTAGAACTACTCACTATTATAAGTAGCTTGTTGGATACGCCACAGATCACCCTTACCCAAGTGCATCACAATAGTTTAATGAGTAAGCAGCCCAGCTTTAGTAGTGATACGCGCTGGCACCGCGATGTACGCTACTGGTGCTTTAGTCGCCCAGAATTAGTTTCTGCATGGCTGGCTTTGGGTGATGAAACCACAGAAAACGGTGGCTTGGGTTTTGTGCCAGGATCACATCAGGTTGATTTTCCTAGCGATGCTTATGATAAAAATGAATTTCTAATGGCCGATCACCCTAAAGCGGCATCTTGGGTGGCTCAGGCGCAGTTTCCTTCTTTGGCAGCAGGCGATGTGGTGCTGTTTGATGCTCGCACTTTTCATGCAGCAAGCCGTAATCGCACTGCACATACCAAATATTCTTTGGTTTATAGCTATCACGCCAGCAGCAATACACCCATTGCGGATACCCGCTCATCCAGTCAAGCGGGATGGGTGTTTGAGCTAGCAAGAACTACCGCTACTGCTTAATTTAAATAATGGCAGTCGATTACCGGTTTGGGGCGACCAGTAATCGACTGATTTTTAAGAATTATTTCCTAAGGCGAAGGAACTTAGTAGCACGTGGCACTTCGCGTGGTACAATCGCGCACTTTTTTACAAATCTGCAGCCCAGACAATGACAACCCGCGCCATTCGTAATATTGCAATTATTGCCCACGTTGACCACGGTAAGACTACCCTCGTTGACAAACTCCTCCGCCAGTCCGGCACATTCCGCGATAACCAACAGGTTACAGAACGCGTGATGGACAGTAATGATATCGAAAAAGAGCGCGGTATCACTATTTTGGCTAAAAACACCTCCCTTCAATACGAAGGCTACCATATCAACATCGTAGACACTCCAGGTCACGCCGATTTCGGTGGTGAAGTAGAGCGCGTGTTGGGCATGGTTGATGGTGTATTGCTGCTGGTTGATGCGGTTGATGGCCCAATGCCACAAACCCGTTTCGTGACCAAAAAAGCCTTGGCTTTGGGTCTGAAACCTATTGTTGTGATTAACAAAATCGACCGCCCTGGTGCGCGTCCGGATTGGGTTGTAGACCAAACTTTCGATTTATTCGACAAGCTCGGCGCAACTGATGAACAGCTTGATTTCCCAGTTATTTACGCATCTGCGCTAAATGGCTACGCTAAGCTCGAACTTGAAGCTGAGTCCGATACCATGCGTCCATTGCTTGATACTGTACTGACTCATGTTCAAGCCCCAGTTGGCGATCCAGATGCACCGTTGCAGTTACAAATTTCTGCACTGGATTACTCTACTTACACCGGTCGTCTTGGGGTAGGTCGCGTCTTGAATGGCCGTATCAAGCCAGGTCAAGCCGTTGTAGTCATGAACCACGATGATCAAGTTGGCCAAGGCCGTATCAATCAAGTGCTGGGTTTCCAAGGTCTGGAACGCGTAGCGGTTGAAGAAGCACAAGCTGGCGACATCGTTATTATTTCTGGTTTAGATGAGATCGGTATCGGTGTAACCATCTGTGATAAAGACTTGCCAGTAGGCGTACCGATGTTAACCATCGATGAGCCAACGCTGACTATGGACTTTATGGTGAACACTTCACCATTAGCCGGTACAGAAGGTAAGTTTGTTACTAGCCGTCAGATCCGTGATCGCCTGACTAAGGAATTGCTGATCAATGTGGCTCTGCGTGTAGAAGACACTGAAGACGCTGATATTTTCCGCGTTTCAGGCCGTGGTGAATTACATCTGACTATTCTGCTAGAAAACATGCGCCGTGAAGGCTTTGAAATGGCCGTGGCTAAACCACGTGTTGTTTACAAAGAAATCAATGGCGTGAAGTGCGAGCCATACGAAAACCTATCTATCGATCTTGAAGATGAACATCAAGGTGGCGTGATGGAAGAAATTGGTCGCCGCCGTGGTGAGCTGACCAATATGGAATCTGACGGCCAAGGCCGTACTCGTCTGGAATACCATATTCCAGCACGTGGTTTGATTGGGTTCCAAGGCGATTTCATGACTATGACTCGTGGCACTGGCTTGATCGGTCACGTATTTGACGACTACGCTCCAGCTAAGGCTGATATGCCAGGTCGCCATAACGGCGTATTGGTTTCACAAGAAAACGGCGAAGCAGTTGCCTACGCACTGTGGAAGCTGGAAGACCGCGGTCGTATGTTTGTAGCCCCAGGCGACAAACTGTACGAAGGTATGGTTATCGGTATTCACACTCGTGATAACGATTTGGTGGTTAACCCAGTTAAGGGTAAGCAACTGACCAACGTTCGCGCATCTGGTACTGATGAAGCCGTTCGTTTGACAACAGCGATCAAAATGACGCTGGAATCAGCAGTTGAGTTTATTGATGATGATGAATTGGTTGAAATTACACCAACCAGCATCCGTATCCGTAAGCGTTACTTAAATGAAACAGATCGTCGTCGTCATTTTAAAGCAAAAACGCACTAAGCTTTGCTTGAATGATTGCAATAGAACACCCCGCCATGCGGGGTGTTTTTGTTTCTGGAGCGTAAAATGGACAATGTAAAAGCTGTGCGGATCGATAAATGGCTGTGGGCGGCACGGTTTTTTAAAACACGCTCTTTGGCCAGTGCCGCGATTGATGCGGGGCATGTGCATCTAAATAAAGAGCGAATTAAACCCGCTCGAACGGTAAAATTAGGGGATCTACTGCGTATTCATACTGAGCAAGGAGCGTTTGAAGTAACAGTACTCGGTGTTTCTGAGCAGCGAGGCCCTGCAACTGCTGCACGCCTACTCTACGCAGAAAGCTTGGCAAGCCAACAAAAAAGAGAGCATGAGCGTGAAGCGCGGCAATTAGCTCCTCGGTTCGATCATCCTAGCGGGGAGGGCCGGCCAAGTAAAAAATGGCGGCGACAATTACATGAGTTTGAGCGTAAAAATAATGGGGAAACCTAATATTGATGAAACATACATAAACGTGGCTGAGTGTTTTCAGCTATTTTATAAGGAGTAGATAAATTTAGCTGTACTGAATAAAAAATGGCGGTATTTTAAGCTTAATTGAGTATGAAACTGGATTGAAAATGACTGAAAAATCAATAAAGCCTATCGTGTATGTTTCTGCTAGGCAAGCACAAGGAGGTGCTGAATTAGCTAAACAGCTTACATTTTTTGGCTTTGAATGCCATGTTTTTTTAAAGCAAAGCCCATTTTTGGCCGCCATGCATACCACGCCGCCCTTTGCTGTTTTGTTGGGAGAAGCGGGCTTAGAGGATTGCTCGACGGAGCAAATTTTGCCATTTATGGTCAAATTGTCGCGTGGGCCTATTTTATATCTAACCTCTACTTTGAATATATCTCAACAAATAGAGCTCATGAATAATGGTATTACAGATTTTATTTATTTTCCTTTAGATATTCAAAAACTCATTGATAGGCTAGATGTCTTGTTAGAGCGCTCACGTAATACTCCTTATCGAGTGTTAATTGTTGATGATTCAGAGGCAATGGGAAAATTTAATGCAGATGCGCTTGGCCAAGCGGGCATGCAAGTCCAGCTTTTAAAAAATCCTTTAGAAGTATTTTTATTATTAGAGCGGTTTGTTCCCGATATTGTGTTGATGGATGTGTATATGCCGCAATGCTCGGGTAATGAAATTGCCAAAGTGATTCGCCAATACACTCAATTTGATAGTATTCCGATTGTTTTTTTATCTACAGAAACCAATCGTAATAAACAGCTTATGGCTCGTAGCATGGGAGGGGATGATTTCTGGGTTAAAAGCATGCCTAGAGAAGAGCTGGTTGCCTCGGTTACGATTACCTGTGCTCGCTATCGCTCATTACGGCGGTGGATGACTTGTGATAGCCTAACTGCCTTGCTAAATCATACTAATATTATTGAATTACTTGAGCGTGAAGTTATTCGGGCAAAAAGAGAATCGCTTTCGCTCTCTTTTGCTATGATTGATATTGATTCTTTCAAAAAAATTAATGATTCTTATGGTCATGGAATTGGTGATCAAGTGATTAAGAGCTTAGCGCGATTATTGCGTCAATCTATTAATGGTGATGGCTCCGTGGGGCGCTATGGCGGTGAAGAATTTGCCGTTTTTTTTGTTGAAACAAGCTTAATTCGAGCAGCTCAAAAGCTAGATGAGTGGCGTATGCGTTTTGCTGAGTTAACTCAATCATCCGGAGAGATTCAATTTAACGTTACATTTAGTGCGGGTGTGGCCGCATTAAAGCCAAATATGGATGCTCAGCAATTGATTGATGCCGCAGATCAGGCGCTTTATCAGGCTAAGGGGGCGGGGCGTAACCAAATTGGCTTGCATAAAAATTAATTTGATTACTAATATTTTAGAAAGTAAAGCCATGTTTTACTAAATAAGGCTATACTTTTAGCCATTTTTACACTGTATTTTAGATAAACACATCTACCTGTAAATGACATTTCTTTCTAAACGCTTAGTAAGCAGACTTTTCTAGATATTTTTTTTAAAGAATAATAATGAACATTCTATATAAAATTGTCCCTGCGTCTTTGCACGCCCATCTTTTTCACGTTTCTATTACAATTAATAAACCAGATAAAAATGGCCAGCGCTTGTGGCTGCCTACGTGGATTCCGGGTAGTTATTTAATTCGTGAATTTTCTCGCAATATTGTTGAGATCCGTGCCGAATCAGCTGGCAAGCCGGTAATGCTAGATAAGTGTGATAAACACACGTGGCAGGCCGCCAGTGTTAAAGGGCCATTAGAAATTCATTACAGTGTTTACGCCTGGGATTTATCGGTACGTGGTGCTTATTTAGATCAAAGCCGTGGTTTTTTTAATGGCACCAGTGTGTTTTTGGCCGTAAAAGGCCAAGAAAGCAATCCCTGCTACGTTGAAATAGCGGCACCCGAGGGTAAGGCATATAAGCAGTGGAAAATCGCTACAACTTTAACTAGGGATGACGCTAAAGCAGGTCAATTTGGCCGTTATCAAGCGGCTAATTATGATGAGCTTATTGATCATCCTGTTGAAATGGGGGAGTTTAGCCAGATCAGCTTTAAAGCATGTGGCATCCCTCACGATATCGTGATTGCTGGCCGGCATAATACCGATTTAAAACGGCTAAAAAGCGATTTAAAACAAATTTGCGAATATCAAATTAAGTTTTTTGGCGAGCCAGCACCATTTGATCGCTACCTGTTTATGACGATGGCGCTTGGCGATGGTTATGGTGGATTAGAGCATCGATCATCCACGGCATTAATGTGTAATCGGGATGATTTACCTTTAGCGCATGAAACACAAATCAAAGCCGGTTATCGCCAATTCTTAGGCCTTTGCAGTCATGAGTATTTTCATAGCTGGAATGTGAAAAGAATTAAACCTGCGGCTTATGCCCCCTATGATTTAAGCCAAGAAAATTACACGCGTTTATTGTGGGCATTTGAAGGGATTACCTCGTATTACGATGATTTAACTCTGCTGCGCACGGGCTTAATTAGTCAGCAGGATTACTTAGATTTATTAGCACAAACAATTACGGGAGTAGAACGGGGTAATGGCCGCACTAAGCAAAGCTTAGAGGATTCTAGTTTAGATACATGGGTCAAGTTTTATCGCCAAGATGAAAATAGCCCAAATAGCTTGGTGAGTTATTACACCAAGGGGGCTTTGGTGGCCCTTTGCCTCGATTTATTGATTCGCCAGCAAAGTGCAGGGCAAAAATCCTTAGACGACGTGATGCGCGCGCTGTGGCTGCGTTACGGTAAAGACTTTGCCGCGACAGGTTTGGGCGTAGCAGAGGCAGATTGGGAGCGTTTAGCCAGCGAGGTTACCGGCCTTGATTTGCAAAGCTTTTTTGATTTGGCGCTGCGCTCCACGCAAGAGCTGCCACTGCAAGCTTTATTAGCCGAGTTTGGTGTGGATTGGCAAATGCGCGCGGCTGTAGGCACAAGTGATAAGGGGGGGTGGCTAGATAAAGCGTTACCACCAAGTAATAGCCTAGGCATACGCAGCAGTAGCGACGGTAGTTTTGTAAAGTTGAGCCATGTTTTAGATGGCGGCGCGGCGCAAGCTGCAGGGTTGTCTGCAGGTGATTTATTGATTGCAATAAATGGCTTGCGTGTGACCAGTGGCAATTTAGAGGCGCAGCTTGTTAGTCAGCCGATCAGTGGCGAGCTGGATATCTTGGCTTTTCGCCGTGATGAATTAATGCGCTTTAATGTGCGTTTGCAGCATGCTGCGGAGAATACCTGCGGCTTGAAACTAAAGGCAGTGTCTGCCGAGCAAAGTATTACAAGAGATGCATGGCTTCTTGGGTAAAAGAATGGGTTTGCCTTGTATGCGTCTGACTGCTATCAATTTGGGATGACTAGGATTAAAAAATGTCACTCCAGAGGGTCTTTCATTTCTTTCAGCGTCGGTTTAGACGGATTAACACAGCACGAGTAAAAATTTTACTTGTGCTGTTGGCGTTAAATTTGCTGCTGATGCTCGTGTTTACATTCCTGATTCAGTGGGTAATGAGTGCAGAGGTGCGCCGCGATGCTGACAGTCGTTTGGCGGTTGCGGTGCATACCTTCCCGATGCTACTACCGGCTGATTACCTTCCCCGTGCGATGGCGGGAGCGGTTTCCTCTGCCGAATACCTCAGCCTTGCCGCGCGGTTAAATCAGTATTGCCAGATTGCAGGGATTCACTATCTCTATGCTTTTCGCTTAAAGGATGGCCTCGTCAGCTATGTGCTCGATAGTGCACCTGCTGTAGAGCTTGCTGCAGGTCGCTATGGACATTATCAAGGCAAGTATCAAGACGATGATGGCTTGGTGATGGCGGCTTTGCTGGATGGCAAGGCGCGTAAGGGTACGCTGAATGATGCTTATGGTAAGTTTCACTCCTTTTTGCAACCCATTAAACAAGCTGACGGCTCTTACTACTTAGTGGGCGCAGATATTGACGATCAGCTTATCGAGCACTTGATCAATCAGGCTAGGTGGCGGGCGCTGTGGTTGGGGATGCTGCTCTTTGTGGTGTCATCTGTGGTGTGTATGTTTGTGGCGCATCATTTCTCTGCCCCGTTAACAACTTTCTCTAGGGCCGTGCGCAGAATGGCGGCGGGTGATTTTGGGGTACGCGTTCAAGCAGGCAGAAGCGATGAGTTAGGTAGTCTAGCCCATGCGTTTAATGCGCTGGGCGATATCGTTTCTTTGCGGGATAAGGAGTTGCGTGAACTTGCGTTTGTTGATTCATTAACTGGTCTTGTTAATAGAGTTGGTTTTTTACATTTTATTGCCGAGAATTTACATCCTGAATCTGGAATGAGTGCTTTATTAATCTTAAATATTAATAATTTTCATTATATTAATGAGCACCTAGGCTATCAAGAAGGCGATATGGCTTTACGCTGTATTGCCGATCGTTTAAAAGGTTTTAATCGCCCAGTGGTTAAGGTAGCACGATTGGGTGGTAATATTTTTTCATTAATGCTTGAGCGAATTAATGATGATGATTTAAATAAGGTATTAGCGCAGGTTGATACTTATTTTTCTGAGCCTATGTTTATTGATGGGCAGCGCTTAGATATTAGCGCTACATCTGGGGTGGCTATTTATCCCGCCCATGGTTTAAGCGCAGAAGTTTTATTACGTAATGCAGAGATTGCACTATGTAATGCCAAGTTGGCACGGCGCTCGTTTGCTTTTTACGATGCAGAGCAAGAGGCTTATTCACGCAATCAACTTACTTTAATGGGGGATTTGCGTGAAGCATTGGCAGAAGGGCATTTACGCGTGTATTACCAGCCTAAAGTTAAAATGATTGATGGCACGGTGTGTGAGGCAGAGGCTTTGGTGCGCTGGCAACATCCCGTGCGGGGATTCATTTCCCCTGCTGTATTTATTCCTTTTGCCGAGCAAACCGGTAAATTGCGCTTAATTACTGAATGGGTGGTGCATGATGTATTAATGCAGGCGGCACAATGGAGCGAGCAGGGTTTGCTTCTTTGCATTTCAGTCAATGTGGGCGTGAGCGATGTAGAGGATGCCAGTTTTGTTACTTTTTTAGAAAAAGAATTAGCACTTTGCCAAGTTGATCCAGAGAGCTTGTGCCTTGAAATTACCGAGACCGGCGTAATGAGAAACCCACGTGAGGTGCTGCGCAATTTAGAGCATCTACGCAGTATGGGGGTGAAGCTATCGATTGATGATTTTGGTACTGGTTATTCCTCATTTGCCTATTTAGCTAAAATGCCGGTGCATGAATTAAAAATAGACCAGAGTTTTGTGATGTCGATGAATGAGCGCTTTGAGAATGTCTCAATTGTGCGATCAATTATCGAGCTTGGGCATATTCTGGGCTTATCGGTGATTGCCGAAGGGGTAGAAACGGAGGCCGTATGGCAGGCTTTGGCTGTGATGGGCTGCGATGAGGCTCAGGGTTATTTAATTGCCGCGCCCATGCCCGCCCAAGATTTTTTGCTGTGGTGTAACAGTGGTTCTTGTGCCCATTTGCCGATTACGCCTAGCAATATGGGCGAGGGTGGACGGCCGGTACGTAGTTTTTAGGGCTTAGCGCTGCATTGCATAAAAACTATTTATCAAGGTTTGGCTGGCGCTGCGTATTTGGGTGTTGCTTAGCGCTGCATAGCCCAGCAGCCAGCCTTCAATTTTGGGCTTGGCCAGATAAAAAGCCGAAAGTGGCCTGAGGGCTAAGCCTGCTGCACTTCCTGCGCTAGTCCATGCTTGCTCTAAGCCTGCATCTAGGCATACAGAAAACTGCAATCCAGCCCCCGTGTTGATAGGGGAAAGCACATCGGATAGTGGTTTTAAACTCTCTAATAATAAATCGCGGCGGCTACGGTACAGCGTACGCATTTGGCGCAGGTGAGCGGCAAAATGGCCTTGAGCGATAAAATCGGCGGTTACCGCCTGCATAAATTGTGGGCTATGCCCATCAAAAGCCGTTCTGGCGGCGATAAAAGCAGGCATCAACTCGCTGGGGAGCACTAGATAAGCCAAACGCAGTGAGGGAAATAGTACTTTACTAAAAGTACCGACATATAGCGTTCTGCCTGTTTTATCGAGTCCGTGTAACGCAGGGAGTGGCCGCTGATCGTAGTAAAACTCGCTGTCGTAATCATCCTCAATAATCCATGCGCCGTGCTGCTCGGCTTGGGCGAGCAGCGCCATGCGGCGGGCTAAACTCATGGCGATCCCTAGTGGATATTGATGCGATGGCGTGGTGTAGATCAGCTTGGGCGGGCTTAAGTCGGCGGAGGGATTCAATCCTTCAGCGTCAACCGGCACCGGCACAATCTCTGCACCTGCCGCCAACATCGCGTTTCTGGCGCCTAAATAAGCGGGCTCTTCTAACCAAACTCTATCTTGTGGATCAATCAAGAGCTGGGCCAGCATTTGCAAGGCTTGCTGCGAGCTATTTAAAATCAAAATCTGCTCAGGATGGCAATCCACCCCGCGTGCTTGCGCCAGATAGCCACTGATCGCGCTGCGTAACTCTAGCAAGCCTTGAGCAGGGCCATAGCCCGCTAGAGCAGCGCCTGATTTCTGCCAGCGCTGTTGCATCAGCTTTCCTGATTATGTCTCTTGCTCAACCTCCTTGCTCAAACCACCTAAAAGGCCTAAGGTGAACGAACGTTCTTTTGTGGAGTGGTCGTCATGGCAATCAACCCAATCCAGATGCAAAAGGGGC
>NZ_JAWQUO010000029.1:0-57212 GCF_033446605.1 Iodobacter sp. CM08
GGCGAAAGAAGTGAGGTGAAGGGCTTTATCTACAAAACAAGGTCGATGCCTTAAGGGCGCTATCAAGCTCACTTCACCTCGTGTGGTAGTAGCTAACCACCACAGGGAACAAGATACAAGGGCGGGTAAAACCCGCGAGCAATGCCGAATAAGCACGCGGGCTTCACCCAGCCTACGATATTTATAATGAGATTGAGCAAGAGGCATAGTCAGGAACGGTAAGCAGCCAAGGCCAGCGTCATGCTGGCCTTTTTGCTAATGGATTTTAAAAGCCAAATCTTGCAGCACGGCGTTTCACAGAGAAACGCAGATAGAGCTCATTCAATGGCTCTTTCTGCTTTTTTATGCACAAAAAACACTTGGCTTAGCTGTAATTTAGCATGATTACCATCGGCTATTTCCCCGCTGACGGCTAATATCAAGTAGGCTACAGCCGCCAACTGGCAGATAGCATGTTAGGGAGTAAACCCCATGGCCAAAGGTCAAGTACGTAGTAATCGTGAAACAAAGAAACCAAAGAAAGAAAAAACAGCCACTGTGCCTGCATCCACCTTCGCCAATGCAGCGGCTCAGGCCAATGCACAGATTAACGAAGCCAAAAAGAAGTAGGCTTAACTCCTACTACCTACGGGTAGCAGCGTAAATTAGCCGATACAAATAAAATGGCCGTTCTCCTAAGGGGAACAGCCATTTTTTATGCGCGCTAAATATCGATTAAAACAACTCGATGTCCCCCGATTCTGGGGCAGCCGATTTATCACTTTGCACCGGCACCATGCTGGCGGCCAGTGATAGCGCTTGGCGTATATCCATACCGTTTAAAATATCATCAAAGAGTTTTTTCTCTTGCTCCATCGAATACTGCGAGCGAATTCTATCTTGCAGCTCCATCCATTCTGATGGCACATACAGCCGATTGCGATCGGATACCAACTCGGCCAAGCCACTAATCGTACCGCAAACGTGGTCTAAGCGTTGCGAAAGCCGGTCGTAAAATTGAAATGCAATCACCGCCTGCATATTGCGCTGGCCAATTTCTGCAATCTTGCTATCTAATTCAAGCTCGGCAGGCAACGTAGAGGCTTGCGCTAATAAATCATTACGCAAAGATTCAATCCGATCATGAGTATCGGCAAAAGAAAACGCTAAGGCATTGAGCGAAGCATTGCTCTCGGCCACAGCATGCTTCACCTGCGCCACGGCAATGCCAAGCATTAACATGGTTTCACGAACCTGACTCCAGTCAAGATCCGGATTACGCGCAGCAGAACCACCAGCAGGAAGTTCAATCATTTTATGCATCACCCATTCAGCGGGAACATTCAATTTATAGATTTAAACCGTGCAGCTTGCCCAAAACAATAGTGGGCAAGCTTCTTAACGGCCTTAAAAAGCTTATAAAGACAGCAGTTTATGTAAGGCCTGCACTAGTAATTCACACTCCTTATCCGTGCCAATACTGACACGCAAAAATTGATCGATGCGCTCTTGCTTAAAGTGCCGCACAATAATTGAGTGCTCACGCAATGCAGCCGCTAATTGCGCTGCATCGTGCTGTGGATGGCGGGCAAAAATAAAATTAGCCGCAGAAGGCAGCACTTCAAAGCCTAAATCACCCATTTGCCTGCTTAATTGCTCACGGGTGGCGATAATGGCTTGGCATTTTTCTTGAAAATACGCCTCGTCAGCAAAAGAAGCCGCTGCGCCAGCTAAGGCAACCTTATCCAGTGGATAGGAGTTAAAACTATTTTTAACCCGCTCTAGCGCCTCAATTAAATCAGCGTGACCAATGGCAAAACCAACACGCAAGCCCGCCAAGGAGCGAGATTTAGACAGCGTTTGCACCACTAATAAATTGGGGTAGCGATTCACTAAGGCAATCGCGCTCTCCCCGCCAAAATCGATATAAGCCTCATCCACCAGCACCACTTGCTCTGGATGACGTTGTAGCAGGGTTTCTACGGCGGCTAGCGGCAGTAGTTTTGCTGTTGGGGCATTTGGGTTAGGAAAGATAATCGCGCCACAGGGCTGATCATAATCCTCAAGATTAATCGCGAAATCAGCATCAAGTGGCACTTGGCGATAATCAATGCCAAAAAGCCCACAATAAACAGGATAAAAACTGTAGCTAATATCTGGAAATAATAATGGCGCATCGTGTTTGAGCAGCGCAGCAAAAGCATGAGCCAGCACTTCATCCGAGCCATTACCCAAGAATACCTGCGACTTATCCAAACCGTGATACCTTGCAATCGTCGCCTTTAAATGATCGCCATTTGGATCTGGATACAGCCGCAGCGTATCCGCCAGCTCGGCCTGCATCGCTTGCAGCACCTTAGGGGACGGGCCATATGGATTTTCATTGGTATTTAGCTTAACTAGATTAGTTAGCTTAGGCTGCTCTCCCGGCACATAGGGAGTCAGTTTATTGACTAGCGGGCTCCAAAATCGGCTCATTGTGTCAGCTCAGCGAGTAAAAATAAACCCTATCTTATTCTAATTCCATTTAGAAACTAAACACTTTGTCAGCTGCGCGAACGAGGCCAAACAGAGTCTGCGTTCTTGCTCGCTTACCGATCTGCTCCAGCCTCTAGCTGTCTGGGGAATTCGCTAACCAACATTTAAATCCGCCAATGCAAAAACGCCGGATTCCTTTTGGAAATCCAGCGTTTTTATATACTTATTTTTGGTGCCGACAGAGAGACTCGAACTCTCACAACCTAAGTCACTACCCCCTCAAGATAGCGTGTCTACCAATTTCACCATGTCGGCATTCAAATGCTTGCTTCGTCAGAAGCAGAGAGGGACGCATGATAGTACAAATACTAAGCCTAGTCTAGCCTCTATATGAATTTTTTAGAAAAAAACTTTATCCACTTGTTTTGTCGCTACTCCAGCCAACAAGAAGCGCCACAAATGCAATTATTCATTTCTATCGGCCGATACTTATCATTAGAATGAGAGCGCGTATAAGCAAATTACCCTATCTTTAATGGCCTGACTTGTAAAAGAGTAAGGTGCCATAAAGCAAGGGATCAATAATCTAATAAGAGGGGACGTACATCATGAGCCAAGCACATCACTATCGATTAATTGCCCAAGCATGCAGCCAGCTACCAGAAAGCCTGCGCCAGAGCGAAGGCATTCGCCAAGCAATTGCCAGCATTAAAGAGCGCTACCCAGAGTGGCTGCAATTAAGCACCAGCGAAATCAAAGAATTAGGCTCGCTATCTAAAACCCTGATGCGCGCGTTTGAAAATGAAAAAAATGCGCACGTTACTTTGCAATTTGCTGAGTTATGCGAGATCTCTAGCGAGTTATTCAAAGAAGTAAAAGATATTCGCAAGGAAATCAAAGGCATTATCAGCGATAACGAACAAGCGCTCGCCGACGATAGCGTCGGCGCTTTAAGCTATGTAGCGGATTTTCGTAAATGCATGGGCCCAGCACTGGCGCGCTCTATTCTTTTAAGAAACTTCGCCAATATGGTCGACGCCGTACTACTGGCCCAAATTCAATATTCAGCAGAGAACGTGGAAATCGAATTATTAATTGATATTATTTAAAAATTTGTAGAATGAGTAAAATGCTTGCCCAAGCGGATATACAGATGCAGCACGTGGGCACACCCACCCTACAATGCTTGATATCGTAGAGTAGGCAAAGACGCCCTACCTAGCCCACGCGGATGCACAGATGCAGCGCGTGGGCACAGGTGCCCTACTTCGCACCATGCGTTAGCATATAATCCGCGATGGTGTAGTAATCCCTTAATTGCGTTTTCATTTTTTCCGCAACTTCAGGGTGCTCGGCACTTTTATCAATGCTTGGCGTATTGGATTTCATATCAAACAGACCGCCGCTTTTTTTGGCGACCTGCATGATGTAATACCAATCCTGATCCAGGATACCAATCTCGCCGCCTTCATCTGGGTAAATGGTAAAAGCCATGCGTGATGCATCAAAGCGCGGATCGAGTAAATCGCGGCCCATGCCTTTGTTTACAAATGAAAAATTAAATAAGCCAGCAATTGTCGGCAGAATATCAATTTGCGAAGCCACTTTATGGTAACGCGCGGGTTTTAATAATTTAGGCGCGTAAAGCACAAAAGGCGTATGCACGGACGAGAGTTTTAAATCTTGATAAGCACGCGGCACATTAGGGCCTACATCGTGGCCCATGGCGCGAATACCGTGATCGCCAAAGAATACAAACACCGTATTATCGAAATACGCTTCTTTTTTAGCGGTTTCCATAAATTTTTCGATACTGTAATCCATATAGCGGAAAGAATTATATTCATCTACCGCCGCAAAGCCATTGGCATGCAATTCTGCAACGCTTGGATTTTTTAATTTAAAATCAGTATCTTCTGCCGGAATGGTATAAGGGCGGTGATTACCCGAAGTTTGAATCACGGCAAAGAATGGGCCTTTCTTTTCTTTAAATACTTTATTCGCTTCATAGAATAGATTTTTATCTGAAATGCCCCATACATCATTACGTGGTGCGCTATAACTTCCCTCTTCATGGATTTTTAAACCATCAATATTTTTGGTCAGCACCCCGCGTACATTGGCCCAAGTGGTGCTGCCGCCAATAAAGTAATCTTTCTCGTAGCCCTTAAATGCATTAATCAGCACATTTTGAGTGACCGCCGCTGGGTTACGGCTCGATGTATCCCGTAAATCCACGTCAGGAATACCGCTTAAGCCCGCAAAAATACCGCGTGCCGTACCAAAGTGCGGGGTAAATAGATTATCAAACCAGATGCTTTCTTTAGCCATTTGGGTAAAGAAAGGCGTGGTGGCTAATGGATTGCCATAAAGGCTGGTTTTATAGCCAGAAAACGATTCTAAATACACCATCACCACATTGGGTTGGCCAGCAAGTGCCGTGGCCTTAGGCTGGATATCCCGCTCAAAATTAAGTGCCTTTTCATCTGGATGATCCACTCCCAAATAGGCCGCCATCGCAGGATAAGCCTTACGCACATCATCCAGAGAATAGGTGTTGCTGGTATAGGACATGGTGTCGAAGAAATTTAAAGCGGGGTTAAGCGCCACGGCAGCGGCAAAGCTATTGGTGCTGTAATAGGCATCGCTCCAACGCAGCGGGTACTGTGAAAACTTGCCGTGTATACCCAGTAATGTGCCCAGAATAGAAACCAGCACCAGTACCGTGGTTTTCCACTTACCCGCATCCCAGCCTGTATACGCCGCCACCTTGCTCATCAGGCAAGAAACCAACCATGTCAGTAAGCCCACGGATAAGCCCCACACCAGCGTCAGCTTTACCACCGGATAAGTCGACCAGACCATGCCAGCCGATTCATCTAAGTTATATAAAAAATTAAGCACACTGGCTGATAGCTTCACGCCCAGATAAGAATAGTGGGCAAAATCAACCATATGCGTAAAGATCAGCACGGCAAACACCAGCGCAAACCAAACCAGCCATAAGCGCCTAGCCAGCCCCACTTTAAAAGGTGTCGTAATCTTAAAACCACCCAGCAGTAGCAGCGGCACTAGGCTAAGTAGGCCTAGGCGCAAATCAAAACGCGCGCCCAGCAGCAATGATTGCGTCAGCAAGGAGCTGGGCAGCGGGTCAGCCTTGTTGCCAAAGGCAGTGGCAAATCCCAAACGGATACATATGCCCAAGGCAATAAATGCCAGCAAATAAACAAGGGTAAAACGGAATAAGCGAGGGATGCGCATAGGGCTACATTTGATTAATTTTCCAGAAAGGCAATTCTACCTGATGTTTTGGCCCTAACTCGTCCCAAATTGCAATCAAGTTGCATTAACTACAATTCGACTATTTTACTCAAGGGTGGCAAAAACTTCGCCCAGTGCCTATACGCTTCGGCAGTAACCCGCTGATTTAATAATGTTTTTATGATTTTTTCGTTTCACACGGTGCGGTTAAATTTTGGTAAAAACATTAAAAACCAAACCATGCCGAGTGTTTTTTCACCAACGCGGCATAAATCCAACAGGCGGTTTAAGCGATGAGGGTTAGAATAGCGGCAAAATTTTGCCCACCGGAAATACCTATGTTCAAGCGTAGCTTCGAAAGAATAGCCACCACTTGGCTGGCAGGCCTGCTGGCTTTATTACCCTTTTTGCTCACCTTAGCCCTACTGGCATGGCTGGTCAAAATACTGAATAATTTTATTGGCCCGCAAAGTATGGTCGGGCAATTATTTGCCCTGATTGGTCAGCCTGTGATTAATCACCCGCTACTGGGTTACTTAATCGGCTGGGTCATGTTGATTGGCGCAATTTATCCGCTGGGGGTTATTGTGCAATCTAAGCTTAAACGGCACTTGGCCTATTTACTTGATAAGACAGTAAGACGAATTCCAATAATTGGTACTTTGTATAATACTGCAGACCGGTTTGTCAGCTTACTTGATCAAAAAGAAGACGCGGATATCGGCAGCATGAGCCCAGTATGGTGCTTATTTGGCGGTGATGGTGTTGCAGTGCTGGCGCTGATGCCTAATCCTGAGCCCATTGAAATCGAAGGCCGTATCTATCAAGCGGTATTGGTCCCCACCGCACCTGTGCCTATCGGTGGCGGGCTACTCTATATCCCTAGCGAATGGATTCGCCCAGCCAATATCGGGGTAGATAAACTCACTAGCATTTATATGTCTATGGGCATTACCCCCCCGCCATCGCTCAAAAAAGCCTCACAATCTGCAGCGCAGATTTACCCTGATCCCCGCTAAAGATATAAAAAATGCCCTTGCCCACCTAGATATACAGGCAAGGCGAATGTGCGCGCACGCGAATAAGCTCTTTTCTACCACCTTTCTTTGATCTGACACAAACCCTGCTGCAATCAGAATGGTTAAGCTTAGATTTTGACCTGCAGGCAGATCATCATGACCACAACCGCATTCTTTATCCCCTCAGTAAACCTTATGGGCGCAGGCTGCCTTCAAGACGCAGCGAGCACCATTCAATCTTACGGCTTTAAAAAAGCGTTGATTGTGACCGATGCCGTGCTAAATAAAATCGGTATGGTGGCCAAGGTGAGCGAGCTGCTCGGCACGCATGGCATAGTTTCTGTGGTATTTGATGGCGCTCAGCCCAATCCAACCATAGGTAATGTAGAAGCAGGCTTAAAATTACTTAAAGAAAACAACTGCGACTTTGTCATCTCGCTAGGTGGCGGCTCACCCCATGATTGTGCCAAAGGCATTGCACTTTGCGCCAGCAATGGTGGCAACATTAGTGACTACGAAGGCTTAGACCAATCCAAAAAACCACAGCTACCGTTAGTTTCCATCAACACCACGGCCGGCACCGCGAGTGAAATGACGCGGTTCTGTATCATTACGGATGAAACACGTCATGTAAAAATGGCGATTGTAGACAAACATGTCACCCCAATTCTTTCGGTTAATGACCCAGAGCTGATGCTAGATAAGCCCAAAGGCCTAACTGCCGCCACCGGTATGGATGCGCTCACCCACGCCATTGAAGCCTATGTATCCACCATTGCTAATCCCATTACCGATGCTTGTGCGCTTAAAGCCGTCACGCTGATTAGCGACAATCTGCGCCACGCCGTAAGCGACGGCCATAATTTGCACGCCCGCGAACAAATGGCCTATGCGCAATTTTTAGCCGGTATGGCGTTTAATAATGCATCGCTTGGCTATGTACACGCCATGGCGCATCAGCTGGGTGGTTTTTACGATCTACCGCACGGTGTATGCAACGCGATCCTGCTGCCGCATGTACAGAAATTTAACTCACGCATTGCTGGCAAACGCCTTGGCGAAGTGGCCCACGCCATGGGCTGCGATGTGCGCTTCTTAAGCGACGAAGCCGCCGCCGAAGCCTGCCTCGCCGCCATCCGCCAGCTTGCTGCGGACGTAGGCATCCCCGTTGGGCTGACTGAGCTCGGCGTAAAAGTAGCCGACTTCCCCACCCTTACCGCCAATGCACTGAAAGACGCTTGTGGTTTTACCAACCCGATCCAAGCCACGGCAGAAGAAATTACTGCGATTTATCAGGCTGCGATGTAAGAGTTTGGTGTAATTTGGCGGAATATATTGAAAGCAAAAAGGGGTACGTAATCCCATAAGCTTTGCTGCATTCAGCCAAGTTACACCGCCTAAAAATCAAGCCATTGCCTTCACCACGAATGCCCCACCCTTCCCCATATCGCTTATAATCGCGCGTTTTACGCGATGGCCTTACCATGACTGCTCCTGTCCTTATTGAATCACTCGACTTTGAAGGTCATGGAATTGCACGCGTAGATGGAAAGACGGTTTTTATTGACGGCGCCCTGCCGCGAGAAAGCGTCAGCTATAAAAGCTACCGTATTAAGCCGCGTTTTGAAAATGCCGAAGCCACCCAAATCCATACGACCAGCCATTTACGCGTTAACCCACCCTGTCCGCACTTTGGCAGCTGCGGCGGTTGCAGCATGCAGCATATGGAGTTCACAGGCCAAGTGGCCGCTAAGCAGCGGGTGCTAGAAGACAATCTAAAACGCATTGGCAATGTTAAAGCCCAAATGCTGCTGCCAGCGATTTACGGCCCGGAATGGGGCTACCGCCAGCGGGCGCGTTTATCGGTGTCGGTCAAGGGTAATGAGGTGCGCTTAGGCTTTTTTGAAAAGCGCTCTAAGATTATCGCCGATCTAAAAGAATGCCGTGTTTTGCCACCGCATATCTCCAAACAAATTTTGCCCCTGCGCCAACTGATTAAAAGCCTGTCTATTAAAGAGCAGCTACTGCATATCGAGCTGGCGGTGGGCGAGCACGTGGATATTCTGGTGCTACGCACGCCCATCAAGCCCAATAAGGCCGATCAAGCGCTGCTAAAAAAATACGCAGACGAATGGAAAGTGCAATTCTGGTTACAGGCAAAATCCAGCGAAGCGGCCAGTATATTTTATCCAACAGATGCGCCGCAGCTTAGCTACAGCATGCCAGAATTTGGCATTGTGATGCGTTACAAGCCCACCGAATTCACCCAAGTCAACCATCGTATTAACCGCACGTTGGTCGCCCGCGCCATGAATCTACTTGCCCCACAGGCAGGTGAATCGATCGCCGACTTTTTCTGTGGCGTGGGTAACTTTACGCTAGCCATAGCCAGAAGCGGCGCTAAAACACTGGGCATGGAAGGCTTGCAGCAGCTAGTAGACCGCGCCAATGAAAGCGCTGCGGATAATCAGCTGGCTGGCAACACCCAGTTTAAAGTGGCCAATTTATTTGATATGACCGAGCACTGGCTAAAAAAACTCGGCCACTTCGACAAAATGTTGATCGACCCACCACGGGACGGCGCACATGAATTATGCAAAGCCATCAGTGCCAAAAATGGCCCGCAGCGCATCGTGTATGTATCGTGCAACCCCGCCACACTGGCACGCGATGCCGATGTACTGGTGCATGAAAAAGGCTATGTATTAAAAGCGGCAGGCATTGTCAATATGTTCCCGCATACCGCTCACGTTGAAAGCATTGCTTGGTTTGAGAAGGGCGAGTAGCACCAGCCATTCTGATTGCTAGTGCATTAAGCTGGTATTTTCAGCCGCGAGATCAAGCTTGAACGGCCATTTTGCTTACAGAAATGGCCACTTGACTTGTCTTTACCTCAAAAAAATCCATAACAAGTAAGAGAAGTAAGATTTACAGCATTGTTTGTCAACTTAAATTCAGTTAACGTAACCTTATTTTGCCGAGCTGACAGCTATGCCCTTCATCCTTTCAGGTCTTTACCGCTACCCAATTAAATCTAGCCAAGGCCAGCGACTGCAGCAAAGCCAAGTACTGCGTAGCGGCCTACCTTTTGATCGTAGCTGGGTGATTGCCCAGCCCAATGGCAAGATTTTAACTGGCCGAGAGTGCCCAAAATTAGTTTTACTATCTGCAGAGCCCAGTGCAGAAGGCTTAACACTTAGCGCGCCAGATATGCCCACGCTATTTGTTGCAATGGGCTTATTTAGCCATATTCACCCAGCTAATCGCTGGGAAACCCAATTAAGCACCTACCATGGGGCCAGCGATGCAGACGCTTGGTGCTCGGCTTATTTAGGTGAACAGGTGATTTTGCTTTGGGTGGGGTTTGAATTCAATCGGCAAAATAGCGTGGGCGAGCCGATTACCTTAGTCGATGCTGAGCCCTTGCTGTTGATTGGTGAAGGATCACTGGCAGATATCAGCCATCGCCTTGATCGCAAGCTTTCAATGCAACGCTTTAGGCCCAATCTGATTGTGCAAGGCTGTGATGCATTTGCTGAAGATAGCTGGAAAAAAATCCGCATGGGGGAGGTCGTTTTAAGCGTGCTAAAACCCTGCCCACGCTGTGTTTTTACTACTATAGATCCAGATACAGCGGAAAAATCCCCAGATCAAGAGCCATTACGCAGCTTGGCCAAATACCGTAAAAGCGCTGCAGGTGTGCTCTTTGGGCAATATTTGACCGTAGAAAAAGCGGGGATCATTAGCGAGGGGATGGAGGTAGAAATCTTGGACTAAGCGCTAGGGCGCGCTGCTCGCCGCGCTCTATAAAAGCATTAAAGCGCAGTGAGCTGCGCCTTAAACAACATCACGGCTCTACTGGCCGCACTCTTGCAACCACTTGATTGCCAGTACCTTTGTACTCCACCGATTGAAACGATAGCATTCTCGCCATCGAAATCCCTCGGCCATGCGGATCAAACGCCCGCTCTGGTGACATTTCCAAAAATGGCTGCCATTCAAAGCCCACACCTTCATCGGTAATGGTAAAGACAATTTCACCCTCTTCCCGATAAAACGCGACCTTCACCTTGCGATGCTCGTATTCAGGCAGCGTTAAGCGTGCCTCTACTTCATCTTGCCAACGGCCATGCTGCAATAGCCGCGTTTTTTCAGCGTAGCTGATAGCTAAATTACCGTGCTCTACCGCATTCACTAATAGCTCTGACAATCCTAAGGCCACCCGCTGCGGCTCTGGGCAAGCATTAGAGAGCAACAAGGTAAGATGACGTGCTTCTTCCAAGGTTTGAAAATGAAACTCACCCTTCATCAATAAATGATAAGAGCTGGCTTGCGCGGCTAATTGCGCATCAAGCTGGCTTTTTTCACGATGAAAATTAACCGCTGCCGCCACAATCGCCAGCAACATATCGCGCTGAAATGGCTTAATCAGATAGTAATAAGCACCTGCCGCCAGCCCTTCACGCACGTTTTCTGCAGCGCCTACAGCGGTTTGCATAATCACCGGCAGGTGTTCAAATTCTGGTTGCTGACGCAATCGCGCAAGTAGGGCCATACCATCCATGCGTGGCATCATGCGATCAAGCAGCACCGTGTCAAACGAGTGATCTTCTGACAAGATCCCCCAAGCCACTTCGCCATCCTCGGCCACCACTACGTCGTAGCCCGCATCACTGAGGTGCTCAGAAAGTATTTCTAAATTAAAGGGCTCATCATCAACGATAAGTACCCTAGCCCGCTCTTGCATGATATCTCCTTTCCAATCTAGCCCCTCCCCCCATCAAGCTCCCATAAGGATAAAGGTAAGATTGCTCGCGTATACAGCGTAACCGCACAATATATACAGATTATTCAATTTAATAGTTTTGATGTTTTATGCCAGATTATTTTAATAAGGCATAAAGATCACTAAACTGCTGCGACAATTTATGACTGGGATCAAGAATAAGTAAGGGAATAGCGCGCTCGTGCGATTCCCTTACTTTAACCGAGGCCCCAAGAAAAACATCCAATACCGGCAAGCCCTGCTCTTTTAATTCCGCCACCATGCGCGCTGGTAAGCTAGCACGGGCTTGATACTGATTCACGACAATCCCTTCAATGGCTAAATCAGCATTATGATCATGGCGAATCTCCGCCACCCTATCAATCAGCCCCAATAAAGCATGGCGCGAGAATTCGTCACAATCAAATGGAATCAAACATCCTTCGGCCGCAATGAGTGCCGATAGGGTAAAGAAATTTAAAGCTGGTGGTGTATCCAGCCACACTTCATCAAAATCATTGGCTAATTCATTTAATGCTTCACGCAATTTATAAATTTTATGCCGTGATTCTAATTTGGATTCTAGCTCGGCAATTTGTGGATGCGAAGGCATAATCGATAGCCGCTCAAATGGGCTGCGATGCACAAACTCACGCGTGGCTTTGGCATACATACTAAAATTAAGCACTTGATCAAAAAAATCCAACAAACTGGGCTTAGCTAAATCAAGACCAGCGCCAAGCAAATAATGGCTTGAATTGGCTTGAGGATCTAAATCGACCACCAGAACCCGTTTACCCGCTTTGGCAGCAACCGCCGCTAAATTAATGGTAATCGTTGATTTGCCAACGCCCCCTTTTTGATTAAACACCACGCGGACTTTCATCTAGACCATCTCTCATTTACTCATTATTACAATGAATACTAGCAGCTCTTATTCAACTTGTATTGCGTTGCACAATGGGTGTGGTGATTATGCTAGAAAATAAAAAATATAATCATGTAAGCCAGCAGGGTAAAATGATTTAAACAGTCTTTTAAACAACTAATCCGCAGCTAAAGGCTGCCACTTGCCATTAAATAAACCTTCAATCGGCTTATAGCGTATTTTGTAAGCCATTTTTCGGCATTGATCAATCCAATAGCCAAGATAAACATAGGGAAGCTGCATTTCTTTAGCTAGATCAATTTGCCAAAGAATATTAAATACACCCAAGCTAGCCCCAGCAAGGTCAGGATTATAAAATGTATATACTGATGAAATCCCATCATCCAACTGGTCAATCAGGCTAACCATCTGCACTTGGTTATCGATGCTAAATTCTGCTAAGAAACTACTCACATTACTTTTTAATATAAAATTTTGATATTGCTCACGATTATCTTGATCCATCCCGCCACCAGAATGCCTAGCCATTTGATAGCGCTGATACAATAAATAATGTGATTCTAAGTATTCCAAACCCAGTAATCTAACTTGTAATCCAGCATGTAATTTTTGGGCGCGGCGTTGGGTACGATTAGGTTTAAATTGCCGCACTGGCAGCCGCACTGGCACGCAGGCGCGGCATTGATCACACCAAGGCCGATACACAAATAGCCCGCTACGCCGAAAGCCATGCTGCACTAAATTACTATACGCTTGGCTATCAATAAGCTCCGCTGGCACCGCCACTTGCGAGCGTGCCACCTGCCCGTCTAAATAGCTGCATTCATACGTCGCAGTGGCATAAAACTGCAAAGAAACCGTGCGAGTGCGCAGCGAATCATTCATGCTTTTACCCTGTGTAAATAAGACCAAGGCCCCACTTGATGTGGCTCCGTGATAAGCGCACTTAGGCGCTCAATAAATTCATCACGAAAAATCTCACGCGCACCAAACCGAGCCAAATGATCTGTACGCATCTGACAATCGATTAACTGAAATCCCTGCTGCTCTAGATAGCGAACCAAATGCACAAAGGCAATTTTAGAGGCGTCGGCTTTTCTGGCAAACATAG
Source organism: Iodobacter sp. CM08 (assembly GCF_033446605.1). Lineage (NCBI taxonomy): Bacteria > Pseudomonadati > Pseudomonadota > Betaproteobacteria > Neisseriales > Chitinibacteraceae > Iodobacter > Iodobacter sp. CM08. The sequence goes on from NZ_JAWQUO010000029.1 coordinate 13,503, forward strand.
ATTCACCGTAGAACATTTTTCCGATGGCGATGCCATATAAGCCTCCTGCCAGCTCACCATCTATCCAACACTCAGCAGAATGCGCCCAGCCAGCACGATGCAAAGCCCCGTAGCTGGCACAAACATCATCACTAATCCATGTGGCAGGCTCACCATCACGCGGTGCAGCACAGCCTTGCATCACCTCTGCAAACGCCGTATCAAAGCGCACCTCATAAGAACGATTGCGTAACACTTTATCTAGCGACTTAGGAATATGCAGCTCAGCAGGAAAAAGCACCATCCTTGGGTTGGGGCTCCACCAAAGAATGGGCTCACCTGGCATAAACCAAGGAAAAATGCCGGATACGTATGCAGACAACACCCGTTGAGGCGACAAATCCCCCCCTGCAGCCAACAAACCATTTGGCTCTTGCAAGGCAAGAGAGAGCGGAGGGAACTGCAAACTGCTATCAAGCCAAGGAATCACTTAAATTACGCCGCCTTGCATGTTGCGCAAATACCATACAAATACATTTCATGATCCTGAATTTCAAAGCCATGATCTTGTGCAATTGCGTCTTGGCGCTTCTCGATTTCAGCATCATAAAATTCTTCAACCTGCCCACACTTCACGCAAACCAAGTGATCATGATGGCCACCCGCGCTCAGCTCAAAGACTGATTTACCGGTTTCAAAATGATGGCGAACCAAAATACCAGCCTGCTCAAATTGAGTCAGCACACGGTAAACGGTAGCCAGGCCAATATCTAAGTTGTCTGCAATCAACAGGCGGTAGACATCTTCCGCTGTCATATGACGCTGATCACCTGTCTCAAACAAGTTTAAAATTTTCAGCCGTGGCCCAGTGGCCTTCAAACCCATTTCTTTTAATTCGTTCGCTTTGCTCATGTGTTTCTCTCCCTGTTTTAGGCTACATGCCCCAGATCAGGTTATGATATAGCGTTTAAGTTGGTCACTCCAACCCGCTCTGGAAGAATATCGCCCATGATGAAGGCAAAAGTACTTATTTTATTGCTCCCTATCGCGCTAGCTACCTCGGCGTGCAGTGTTGCTAATTTCCTTACACCTTATAAGCTCGACATCCCACAAGGCAATGAGATTACCGCAGATCAAGTTGCCAAGCTCAAAGCAGGAATGACGCGCTCGCAAGTTCGCTTTCTATTAGGCACGCCACTCTTAACAGATCCTTTTCATGCCAACCGCTGGGACTACCTTTATAGCGATGCGCGTGCTGGCGAGTTAAGAGAAAAAAAGAGTTATGTGCTTATATTTAAAGACGATAGCTTGCTGAGTTTTTCAGGCGAAACGCTACCTGCCCCGATTAAATTTAAATCTGCCGAAGCATCTGCAGCCAGTGCGGTGAGCTCAGCTCCAGCCCTTAAGGAATAAACGACATGACGATTAAAATCGCCATTGCCGGTAGTAGTGGTCGCATGGGCCGCATGCTGATCGAAGCCGTCATCAACGCAGATGATTGCCAACTTTTTGCCGCCTTAGACCGTGAAAACAGCCCCGCAATCGGCAGTGATGCTGCAGCTTTTTTGGGTAAAAATTGTGGTGTGAATATCAGTGCCAACCTCAATTTACTGGCTGGCGCGGATGTTTTAATCGATTTCACCCGTCCCGAAGGCACATTGCAACACTTAGCCGCCTGCCAGCAGCATGGCGTCAATATGATTATTGGCACCACGGGCTTTGAAGAAGCAGGTAAAGCAGCTATTGCTGCTGCCGCCAATAAAATTGCCATCGTGCATGCCTACAATATGAGTGCAGGGGTAAATTTATTGGTAAAGCTGCTTGAAGTAGCGGCAAAAACCCTCAACACCGGCTATGACATTGAAATTCTAGAAATGCATCACCGCATGAAAGTCGACGCGCCTTCTGGCACCGCCTTAATGCTGGGTGACGCAGTAGCAGGAGCGATGGGCCAAAAGCTAGAAGACTGTGCGGTTTATGATAGGCACGGCATTACTGGCGAGCGAGATCCTTCCAGTATTGGTTTTGCCACGCTACGCGGCGGCGATGTGATTGGCGACCATACGGTGATTTTTGCTGGCATGGGCGAGCGCATAGAAATCTCGCATAAAGCATCTAACCGCAATATCTACGCCCAAGGCTCTATCCGTGCGGCACGTTTCTTAAGCGGCCAGCCAACCGGCCTGTTTGATATGCAGGATGTATTGGGCTTAAGTTAAACAGGAGCAGACTATGCGCTGGCAAGACTTACGACGTAGCGATAATGTGGATGACCGCCGTGATGAAGACGGCGGTGGGAGCGGTGGCGGGTTACCCATTGGCCAACTAGGCATTGGTGGCGTGGTGATTGTCGGCATCATTAGCCTGCTACTGGGGCAAAACCCTTTGCAAGTACTGGGGCTTATTGCCAACCACAGCGCACCCGCACATCGCAGCCAACCTGCTCAGCCTAAAGCGGCGGCTCGCGATGATTCAGCCAGCCAGTTTGCCCGCGCCATCTTGGCCTCTACCGAAGATGTCTGGAGCAAGGCCTACCCAGAAGCCTTTGGTAACGCCTATAAAAAGCCCACACTGGTGTTATTTAGAGGCCAAGTTAAATCCGCCTGCGGTAGTGCTTCATCTGCAATGGGGCCGTTTTACTGCTCGGCAGATCAGCAGGTCTATATTGACCTAAGTTTTTATGACGAGCTAGCCAAACGCTACGGCGCACCAGGTGATTTTGCTAACGCCTATGTGCTGGCACATGAAATTGGTCATCACGTGCAAAACCTCTCCGGCATTTCAGGCAAAGTGCATCAGAAGCAACAACAAGTATCTAAAAAGCAAGCCAATGCACTGTCGGTAAAGCTAGAGCTACAGGCCGATTGCCTTGCTGGCGTTTGGGGCTATTACGCCGCGCAAAATAAATTACTAGAGCCTGGCGATGTAGAAGCAGGCTTAGCCGCCGCCAATGCTATCGGGGACGACACCTTGCAGCGTGGCGCAGGCCAAGCAGTTACGCCTGATGCATTTACCCACGGTAGCTCAGAGCAGCGGATGCATTGGTTTAAGCAGGGATTAACAAGCGGTTCAGTGAGTAGCTGTAATACATTTGCTAACAAGTAAACAGCATTTTACAAATAGCAGAAACGACAACGGGGTGCGAATGCACCCCGTTGCTTATTGCGGTAAAACAGATGAAATACATACTGAAGGTTAATGTTAGTAAAAACAACGTTCACTTCAAAAGCAGCTACAGGAAAAACACGTACAAAAAATACTACGGTACGGCCACATCTACAGCTACAACTCAGTACTTACATCTAATACACGCAAAGAGCAGATACTACGACATCTGATGGCCTTCTCGTGTTGGCAGAACTCTTTCACCAATCACTGCACTACAGATGCCCAGCATAACGACACATTAGCCGCGTCGCGACGGGGGCAAACTTCGCCTCCGAAAACAGCACTTCTTGGAAACTATTCATTCGATCTCCTTTTGCTGTTGCTGGAGATTTAGTTATACACCTAGCAATTTAATCCTGCAACATACCCAGACGACCAAGCCCACTGAAAGTTGTATCCGCCCAGCCAGCCGGTCACATCGACCACTTCTCCAATAAAAAATAAGCCTGCAACATGGCGTGTTTCCATGGTTTTAGAGGATAAAGCCTGCGTGTCCACCCCGCCGCGTGTCACCTCGGCTTTTTTGTACCCTACCGATCCCGAAGGAATAATCGACCAGCAATGAAAGCTTTCTTCTATCGCAGCCAATTCTTTAGCTGAATATTGCTTAAGCGGTTTAATCTCGCCCCACTGCGCCAGCCAAGCTTGTACCAAGCGCTTAGGCAGTAGCTCGGCCAAAATAGTACTCATCAGCGCATCCCGATTTGCCTCTGCCCATAGCGCAGCAAAATCCACATCGGGCAATAGATCGATTTCTAAACTATCCCCTGCTCGCCAATAGCTAGAGATTTGTAAAATAGCGGGGCCAGATAAGCCTTTGTGCGTGAGCAAGATCGCTTCTCTAAATTGCGTATCGCCACAACTTACCACTGCGTCCTCAACCGCCACCCCTGCCAAATCCGTCCAAATATCTTGTGGCTGAAAGGTCAGCGGCACAAGGGCGGGAGCAAGCGGCAGCACGGGGATATCAAACTGCTTAGCAAGATCAAAGCCCAAGCCAGTCGCACCAATCGGTGGAATAGATAAGCCACCACAAGCCACCACCAACGAGCTGCACTGCCACGTTTCGCGGCTGGTAATCACCTCAAAGCCACTCGCGGTTTTTTCAATCGACACGATGGCTGTATCCATCCGCCACGTCACGTCGCCTTGATCCACTTCAGCCTTCAGCATATCGATAATCGCTTGCGAGCCTTGATCGCAAAACAGTTGCCCCAAGGTTTTTTCGTGATAGCCAAGGCCATGCGCCTCAACCATTTTAATAAAATCGAACTGGCTATATTGCTTAAGCGCAGATTTTACAAAATGTGGGTTGGCCGATTGATAACAGCTCGCCAAGGTGTTTAAATTTGTAAAATTACAGCGCCCACCGCCAGAGATACGAATCTTCTCTGCCAGCTTTACCGCATGATCGATCAACACCACGCTACGGCCACGCTGGCCTGCCGTGGCTGCGCACATCATGCCTGCCGCGCCAGCTCCAATTACAATTACATCCACCACATTTTGCATTACTCTACCTTTGCTACCATCGGCCCAAGGCCAAAAACGGCGTATTGTAACTCACGAGGTGAATCTATGAATCCTGATCATGTTCTTAATTTTTGGTTTGGCCAGCAGCTTGAAACCCGCCGCGAATGGTTTAGTAAAGATGCCAACTTTGATGCCCAGATTAAGGCGCAGTTTTTAAGCACAATTGAGGCCGCTGCCAATGGCGAGCTTGCCACTTGGCTCACCACCCCGCGCCATTGCTTGGCCTACATTATTTTGCTAGACCAGTTTCCACGTAATGTTTTCCGTAACGATGCGCAAAGCTTTGCCTACGATCATCTCGCCTTAGCGGCAGCTAAAGCCGCCATCACTCAAGGCTTTGATCAACAACTCAAACCGCTGGAGCAGCTGTTTATTTATCTGCCCTTTGAACATTCAGAAAATCTAAGCGATCAAGAGCAAGCCGTTAAACTCATGACAGACTGGCAAGCGGATGAAAAACTGCAAGGCTTTTACGATTACGCGGTAAAGCATCATGCGGTGATTCAGCGCTTTGGCCGTTTTCCACACCGCAATCAACTCTTAAAACGCAACTCAACAGCAGAAGAGCAAAGCTACTTATCCCAACCAGGCGCGGGTTTTTAATTAGTTTTATTTGGCATTTTTACAAGCGAAGTAAAACGCTGTAGCAGATAAAATAAAAGCTTCCAGAATCAACCGGATTGCCTACGATGTATCAGCTTATCGCCTCCGATCTTGATGGCACCTTGCTCAATGGTGAGCATATGGTGGATGCCTATACGGCAGAAACACTGCGCACGCTGGAAGAGCGTGGTGTTCAATTTGTGATTGCCACTGGCCGCCATTATTTAGATGTAATGGGGATTCGGGATGTATTAGGAATTCGCGCCCATTTAATCACCTCAAATGGCGCACGCATTCATAGCCCAGATAATCAGCTGATTCACGCTGAGGATATCCCCGCCAATTTAGTGAAGGAGCTCTCACAAGCTGAGTTTGCTGCAGGCACGCTATTAAATTTTTATCTTGATGATGCCTGGCTCATTGATCAGCACAGCCAATATCTACTCGATATGCACCAAGACTCTGGCTTTACTTATCGGATCGAAGACTTAGCCAATCACAATGGCCATGGCGTGCCCAAGATTTTATATATTGGTGATCACGCCCATTTACTGGGGGTAGAGAGCAAATTGCGTGAGCGCTTTGGCAATACCCTGTACATCACCTTCTCTATGCCCGATTGCCTAGAAGTGATGGCCGCTGGCGTATCCAAAGGGCATGCTTTGCAAGTAGTGCTCGATCGCTTAGGCCTGAAGCGCGAGCAGTGTATTGCCTTTGGCGATGGGCAAAATGATCTAGAGCTATTACAAACAGCAGGCCACCCAAGGCTAATGAGTAATGCTAATCCTCGCTTAATTGCCGCTCTGCCAAACGTGGTAAAAATTGGTAGTAATGAAGAGTCTGCCGTGGCGAAGCACCTTCGCAGCGCTTTCAATATGACTCACTAATTGCATTACGGTGGTGGCGTCATTATCGCCACCACAAAGCCTATCTTGGCTGAGGGCTTGGCTTTCAACCCCGCTTAGCGCTCACTGTCCTTCCCTTTTTGCTGGCAATATTTTTCTGCAAACTCATCTATCCTAATGATTACTAATCATTTCCACATCTTGCGACATTTTTTTTGTTCTGATATAAATAGTCCTAACACGAACAATATGGCTCACATGTCATGGAAAACTTTCAAATCACTCTCCGTGAGCTGGTGCGCTGCTACCAAGCATTTGAACAACTGTCTAACCGGCATATCCGTACTATGGATTTAACCCCTGCTCAATTTGATATTGTGGCCACCTTAGGCAACACTCAAGGCATGAGCTGCCGTGAACTAGGCGAAAAAACCTTAATTACCAAAGGTACCTTAACGGGCGTACTGGATCGCTTAGAAGCAAGAGACATTGTTCGCAGAGAAACCATCAATGCAGACCGGCGCAGTTTTCGTATTTTTCTGAGCCCTACTGGTGAAGATCTATTTAATCGTACTTTTAACCAGCACCTCGAATATATCCGGCCATTTTTTTCAGAACTATCAGCACAAAAATTAACAGAAATAACATGTGCACTGACTGAACTTCGTCATAAATTTCAAGACCAAACGAATGCAATATAAATCCTTCCATTATTTTTCAAGATAGTGAGCAAAATGAGTAAAAAACAATACGATGGCATGCAGGTTTTATTGCACTGGTTATCCGCACTATTCATCTGTGCAGCATTTGGCCTAGCATGGACCATGGACGATATGCCATTATCTCCGCTGAAATTTAAAATTATTTCTTGGCATAAATGGGCCGGGATTACCGTGCTAGGGCTAGTGGCTATTCGCCTTATTTGGCTTAAGCTCAAAGGCGCGCCAGCAGCGGACCCTAGTCTACCCGCCTGGCAAAGTAAGCTTTCTAGCGGCGTGCATCATCTACTTTATTTATTAATGTTTGCCATGCCCCTTTCTGGTTGGCTAATGAGCTCGGCCAAAGGCATCTCTGTAGCTTATTTAGGTTTATGGCAATTACCTAATTTAGTCGAAAAAAATGAATCATTGGCTGGCACATTAAAAGCCAGCCATGAATTATTTGCCACCGCACTACTGGTTTTTATTGGTCTACATATTGCCGCAGCGCTTAAACACCATTTTATTGACCGAGATACTATTTTGGCTCGGATGTTGCCTTTTTTACGTAAAAATTAATTTTAATAAATGTTATTTTTCTATCTTTACTGGAGAATTCAATGATTCGGCATATCCTTAGCGCCACGCTCATTTCGGCAATTAGCCTCTCAGCCAGCGCAGCACAAACATTAGTGCCACAAAAAAGCAAAGTAGATTTCAGCTTTAAACAAATGGGTGTATCTGTAGATGGCGGCTTTAAAAGCTTTAGCGCCAAAGTAGACTTTGACCCAGCCAAACCAGAAAAAGCCCAAGCTGAAATTATTGTCGATTTAGCCAGCATTGATATCGGTGGCAGCGATGGCAATACCGAAGCTAAGAAAAAAACATGGTTTGATGTAGCCGCTTTCCCTAAGGCCACCTTTGTTGCCAACAACATTAAAGCCCTAGGCGCTGGTAAATTTGAAGCCAAAGGCAAGCTTACAATTAAAGGCATTAGCCGCGATGTAACTACCCAGCTCAGCACAAAATCAGAAGCAGGCAATCTCGTGGTAGAAGGCACTCTACCTATTTTGCGCTTGCAATATAAATTAGGTGATGGTGTTTGGGCTGATACAGATACAGTTGCGGATCAAGTCATTGTTAAATTTAAAATAGCCCTTGCTGGCACAGCAGGCAAATAAGTTTTACCCACCCCACTGGAGTCTACAATGAAGCGTTTTATTGCCACAGCACTACTCGCAGGTTTTAGCAGCACCGTTTTTGCAGCGCCTGTTGTTTACAATTTAGATCCATCCCACACCTACCCAAGTTTTGAATTAAGCCATATGGGCTTTTCAATTCAAAATGGCCGTTTTGATAAATCAAGCGGCATCATCACGCTTGATGCAGAAAAGAAAACTGGCTCAGTAGATATCAGCATTGATACCCGCAGCTTAAATAGCGGTTGGGAAAAACGCGATGCGCACGTTAAAGGCCCAGATTTCTTTAATAGCGAAAAATTCCCAGCAATGACATTCAAATCCAATAAATTGGTATTTGAAGGTGAGAAGCTGGTTGCTGTTGATGGCAATTTCACCCTGCTAGGCGTGACCAAGCCACTGACTTTAGCCGTTAGCAATTTTAAATGCGCTATGCACCCAATGATGAAAAAACAAGCTTGCGGCGCTAATGCCACAGCCAGCATCAAACGCAGTGAATTTGGTATGACTACTTACGTACCGAATATTGGCGATGACGTTAAGCTTAGTATTGCAGTAGAAGCAATTGCTCAATAATAAATAAAGATTAAAAAAAGGGAAGAGAGCGATCTCTTCCCTTTTTTATTGGCTTGATATTAAGCACGCCAAACCCCAAATCTAAAATCTAAAATCTAAAATCTAAAATCTAAAATCTAAAATCTAAAATCAGAGCAAATATAAAAGGCACTGCGTTTTATAGATAATAAAAAAACAACATCAGCGTTTGAATAGCAACTAAACAATCGGCATATCTTGCAATTTATCTAGCTCTTTTTGCGTATCCTCACGCACCTGGCTAAGTACCGCTATTACATCATAATCAGGCTCCACCTCAAGCGCAGACCAATGCTGGCCCAAAATAATCGCCCCAATTTGCAATGCAATTCCTTTCGCGCTATGTGCGTAACGCACCGCCTCATTTAACTCCTGCTGTTTAAGCGCTGATTTATAGAGCAGTTCTAATTCAGCCACCCTATTTAAGCCTTTTTGGCTTAAAGCTAAATAGCGCTCAAACTTAAATCCTAGCGAATTAAGCGCGGTTTGATAATCTAACAAGCCACCTGTTTGCTTATAATTATTGTCTTGCCATTTGCCTAAAAGCAAAAGCAATTCATCAATTTTAAACGGCTTTCTTAAATGCCCGCTAAAAGCCACAAAGCCAGTCTCCTGCTGCAACTCTTCTAAGGGGCTGGCTGAGACTAAGTAAATCGGCTTTTTCCATTGCTGCTGCCGCAAAATGCCTGCCGCGGCCATGCCATCCATTTGGGGCATTTGATAATCCATGATAATGCTATCAATAGCAGGATGTTGTTTCACTTGAAAGATAGCTTCAAAGCCATTGCAAGCTTGTAAAGTAGTGGCACCAAAATCTTGTAAAATGCCGCAAATCATTTCACGATTAATCGTTTCATCTTCCACCACCAAGATAATGCGGCCCATTAAGGATGGCTGCTGCGATTGGCCAATAAGTGAAGCGCTAACTGATGCAGCAACAACTTGAGCCTCAATAGTGACAACAAACTCACTACCCACCCCTTCTTGGCTACTAAAAACAATGTCGCCTTTCATTAGCCGAGCATAATCACGGCTTAAAGACAAACCCAGCCCTGTTCCCCCAGCTAATTGCCCCACTTTACTCTGCTCAAAAGGTGAAAAAATCAAAGCCTGATCTTCTTTTTTAATGCCACAACCACTATCTACAACTGCAGCATGCAAAAGATAACAATGCGCCTCTTTTTTACCATAAAGCGTTAAGCTAATCGCTCCACGCTGAGTAAATTTAAGACTATTACCCAGTAAATTAATTAAAATTTGGCGCAGCTTACCAGCATCTAAACTTAAATCAAGCTCTAAGCTATCATCAAAAAAAACATTAAATCTTAAACCTTTTTCTTTGGCCATCATATTAAACATGGCTTCAAGTTCAACTCTTAATTGTTTTAAGCTAATCGTTTCTATAATAAGGGATATTTTATTATGCTCAGACTTAGATAAATCTAAAACATTATTAAGCAAACTTAATAAATGCGTGCCGCTATTTTCAATATAGCCAATCTCGCGCCTCCCTTCTATATCCAACGTTTTTTTACGTAAAAGTCGATCGGTATAGCCAAGAATAGAGGTGAGAGGGGTTCTAATTTCGTGGCTAATATGGGCCAAAAATCGACTTTTAGCAGCATTAGCCACATCGGCTTGTAATCTAGCCTCCTGCAAGGTAATCGCAAACTCCGCTAATTTTTTTCGGCTGGTTTCTGTTTTCCATAGTGCATAAACGCCCAAAGATGCAAATAGCAGCAAAATTAAAATTTGCGTTGTAGCCAACACAATACGCAATTCACCCCAATGCATAATGTTTTTTCGATAATCATCAATTGATTTTGAATCTTGGCTACGTGCTGCTTGAATAAGATTATCTACGCTCTCTTGCTGAGCGGTTGTTATTTTATTAAATAAAACCCAGTTTTTTTCATCAATGGGATTATTTTTCAGTATTTCTTCGCCAAACTGAATGTAATCAACCAAGGGCTTTAGCAGCGTTATATTTATATCTTTTTTTCTTAATAAATAAGATACTTCTACTTGGTTATTCACAAAGCCATTAATGCGGCTATAGTAAATATCAAAACGTAAATTGATTTCATCCAGCTGATGTCGATCACCATACTGCAAAGCTTCGCGTAAACGTGCGTATTCGCTACTGAGTTGGAAAAACTGCCAGAGCTGGTTATCCATTCCCAATTGGTTTACACGTTCAAGCTCTCTTTTTTGCTCTAATTCAAAGTGCACAATCAGGCTGAAATTTACAATCAGCACGATGCACACAAAACTTAAAATCCATCTGAAACGAGTCATTGCTTATTCAGCTTTTATACTACGCAGTTGCCAACTACAACGGCGAAAATACTCTGTAACTCTTAATTCAGCATGATCTTGAAAAGGGTACATAATAAATAAAGGCCCTTTATCTCTGATAGTCATTAATTTTCCATTACGCTTTCTAGCTACAATCACATCGTATTGAAACGCATCACTCGCAGGAATAGAAATAGCATAATCATTCAGGGCGATGAGTTTAATATTGCCATTTTGAATGCTGGCCAACTTTAGTACATCACGCAATAAAGGCCCTTCAAAGGTTTGCTCAGCAGAAAACCACGGCGTTGGCACCAGCATTTTCTTTTGTGGCAACTTAGCCAGCGCATCATCATCAAGCTCAAAATTTGAACCCGATTTAGCACTCACAGAAAGGATAATTTTATTAGGCACGGCAACAGCCTGATTAGTGCATAGCAAAAGACACAGGCTCAAAACAATAGTACGAAACATCTACTCACCCTCAGGCACAAAAAAATCAACCCACATTGTAAAGTAAAAAACAATAACTTGTAACCGCAGGTCTTTTACCAAAACAGTCATTCCCCCTGTAAACAATCAAACAACCATTTTATTAGCTTATTCATAAAAAAAGCATCACTTACAAGCGATGCTTTTTTTATTTCTAACAAAAAATACTAACAGGCTAGTGTTCTGCTTTATTAATTACAAATGGTGACAGAACCAAGTATCGACCCATTAATCACTTTTTTAGCCATCTTCCAATACTCATTCACCACAGAAAATATCATCTCAGCCTATTATTTTTTACCCAAATATGCATCTAGCGCAGCACGGCCAATGGATGGATCATCGGTAAAGAAGCCATCAATTCCTGCCTGCAAAAACACCGTAATTTCTGCTGCTAAATCGCCCCGTTCGGTCAGAGATTTAACATCGCCTTTACGCAAATTAGCTGGTAAGAATGGGTTTTCTGGGCGGAAAGTATAAGGGTGCAACAGCAGATTAGCTGCATGCGCATCCTTTACCAAACCAGTTGGCGTGCCTAGATTATTATTGGCATCGCGTGGAATAATCATATCTTTAGCAGGGCCAATTCCATTTGCATAAAGCGCCACTTCTTTTAAGCCCGCAGCAGTGGCGATATCGGCATAACTACGCTTATCCCCCGCTAAACGAAAGTCTTCTGGTTGGCCTGAACCAGATAGCAGCTGCACAATTGGTAAATCAGTCAGGCTGCGAATTTCTTTTAAATTAGCCACTTCAAAAGACTGAATAAATACCGGCGCAGTTTTGCCCTTATAGCCATTGGCATGCAGCGCATCCACTAGGCGTTTTTCTAATGGCAAATTAATCGATTTAAAATAACTAGGATGCTTAGTTTCTGGATAGATACCAATGGTGCGGCCAGTTTCTTTAGTCTTGGCTTTAGCTAAATCCATCACTTCTTGGAAAGTAGGGATTTCAAACTGGCCGTCAAATTTAGCGTTTTCAGGGCGATTCGCCGGAATACGCTCTTTAGCACGCAATGTTTTAAGCTCGGCCAAAGTAAAGTCTTCGGTAAACCAGCCCGTAATGCTAACGCCATCAATATTTTTAGTGGCTTTACGGCTAGCAAACTCTGGCTTATCCGCCACATTGGTGGTGCCAGAAATCTCATTCTCATGCCTTGCCACCAGCACGCCATCTTTGGTGCTCACTAGATCAGGCTCGATCACATCTGCACCAATCTCAATCGCCTTGGTATAGGCAGCAATAGTGTGCTCAGGACGCAGCGCCGAAGCCCCACGATGACCGATTACCAGCTTAGCGGGCAATGGTGTTGCCACGGCTGCAGGCGGCACAACAACCTCCGCGTCATCACCACCACAAGCGCTCAAGCCCAGCGTGGCGAATAAAAGAAATGCAGAACTTAATTTAAGCAGAGCCATGATTTTAGAAACCGTAAATTGAGAATGTAAGCCAATCTAAGCCGCTGCCGTGACACCCACATGACAAAGCCCCGCCATATTGACGGGGCTTCGTTTCATTCAGCACCAAGCTGCAGCCATTGATGTCTTTTTATGCAACAGGCCCTAGCCATAAATCGGCAACAATAAAAACAGCTTAATCAATATCGCATTGGCGATATCAATAAAGAAAGCGCCAACCATAGGCACTACTAAGAAGGCGATGTGGGAGGGGCCGAATCTTTCGGTTACGGCTTGCATATTGGCGATGGCGGTAGGCGTTGCGCCTAGGCCAAAGCCGCAGTTACCGGCAGCTAACACTACCGCATCGTAGTTTTTGCCCATTACGCGGAAGGTTACAAAGATGGCGAATAGCGCCATTACGCTGGCTTGCAGTGCCAAAATACCCAGCATAGGCAGGGCTAATGAGCCTAATTCCCATAAGCGTAGTGTCATCAAGGCCATGGCTAAAAACAGCGATAGGCTTACATTGCCTAATACCGACACGCCGCGATCAAAGACTTGATAAAGGCCAAGTGCCGATAAGCCGTTTCTGAGCACTACGCCAATAAACAAGACGCAAACGAAGCCTGGCAATTCAAAAGCCGTGCCTTTTAATACGCTGGCTAATGCCGAGCCTGCCATTAAGCTGACGGCAATTAAGGCCAGTGTTTCAATAAATACCTGCGGGGTAATTAAGCGTACCGCATGGGGCTGCTCAAAAGGCGTTGGGTTATCGTCACTATTACGCTCAGAGCCTGGGATGGTTACTTTTTTAACCAGATAGCGCGCAACGGGGCCACCAATTAATCCGCCCATAACTAGGCCAAAGGTGGCGCAAGCCATGGCGACTTCGGTGGCGGATGCTAGGCCGTACTTTTCGCTAAACACCGTACTCCAAGCCGCGCCTGTACCATGGCCGCCCGACATAGTAATCGAGCCACCCAGTAGCCCCAATAAAGGATTGATGCCCATAGCGCTGGCGGCGGCAATGCCAACGATGTTTTGCATCATCAGCATTGAAACCACCACTCCAGTAAAAATCACTAGCGTGCGGCCGCCTTTTTTTAGGCTAGCCAGATCAGCGTTTAAGCCAATACTGGCAAAAAACGCCAGCATCAACGGAGTTTGCATGCCGGTATCAAACTTTACTTCGGCACCAAAACTAAGCCTTCCGATCAGTAATAAAACAGCAACTAATAAGCCGCCAACCACAGGCTCTGGAATACTGTAATTGCGCAGCGGTGGCGACCATTCAACAATCTTTCGCCCCAATAACAAAACCAGTGATGCGGCCACTAAAGTGCCATAAAAATCGAGTTGAAGCATATTCATCCTTATTGTCTTTACATAACAAATGACATTCAAATATTACATAAGAATATTTAGCGACTTTATTCAGATCGTGATTAAACAAGTCATTCTTATTAAAAACAAGCGAGGAAAACCCGACTTAAATCGCTAAAATTGTCATAAAGGTAAAAATAACCAAGACCAAATAGATATAAAATTTAATTTATTCCAAATAGATACATAAATGGAATAAATTATTTTCAATTATTTGGTTAAATAAGCCTCAGTCTATTAATTATGCACAATTAGCGCTACCACCTTGCGATCTTCCGACGTCAAAATATTAAAGGTACGACAAAGTGCGCCGGTATCCATCACATCCAGCCCAATATGTGCGGCTGCTAGTGCACTATAGAGTCGCGGATGAGGAAAGCGAATGGTTTTTCCTGTGCCCAATAAAATGACTTCAGGTTTGTACGCCAGCACCGCACTAAAATCGGCCTCGGTTAAATCATCAAAGCCCAAAGGCCGCCAAACGTGGACCTCGCTAGCCGTTACCAGCATATTGCCTTGATATTGCTCGGTATTCACCCGCACAAAATCATCCCCATAGCCTGAGAACTGATTCAGATTTTCGACGGCGGCATGTTGTAATTTCATGATGATTATCCTTTTATATGCTGGCTATTTTAACTTATTGCTCGCTTGATACGACTTTGCATTCATTTTTGTGTTTTCGTAGGCACTAATAAGTGCAGTACAGCGCAATCTTTCGCTAGAATACGTTCTCCCTAGCTTATTTAGCCGCAGCCATGACTTCCATTCTTAAATCAAACAAATTACAAAATGTCTGTTACGAGATTCGTGGGCCAGTTCCTGAACGAGCGCGTCAGATGGAGGAAGAAGGCCAGCGGATTATCAAGCTTAATATTGGTAATTTAGCGCCATTTGGTTTTGATGCGCCCGAAGAAGTGGTCCAAGACGTGATCCGCAATCTGCCAAATGCCGCAGGTTATGTGGATTCCAAAGGCCTGTTTCAAGCACGCAAAGCCATCATGCACTACACCCAGGCTAAGAATATTGCCGATGTGACTGTAGACGATATCTATATCGGCAACGGTGCATCCGAGCTGATCGTGATGGCCATGCAGGGCCTGCTCAACGATGGCGATGAAGTACTGGTGCCCATGCCAGACTATCCGCTCTGGACAGCCGCAGTGAGCCTTGCGGGGGGCACGCCGCGCCATTATCTATGTGATGAGGCCAATGAATGGTATCCATCGCTAGATGATATTCGCAGCAAAATCACCGCCAGAACCAAGGCCATTGTGGTTATTAACCCGAATAATCCAACGGGTGCTTTATACCCAGATTCGCTACTGAAAGACATTATTCAGATTGCGCGCGAACACAGCCTGATTATTTATGCTGATGAAATATACGATAAAGTGCTGTACGACGGTGCAGAGCACACTTCGATTGCTTCTTTAGAATCAAAAGAGAAGGATATTTTATTTGTTACCTTTAACGGCCTATCCAAAAACTATCGCGCTTGTGGCTTTAGATCGGGCTGGATGTTTGTTTCGGGCAATAAGAAAATAGCCAAAGATTATATCGAGGGACTGAATATCCTCGCTACTATGCGGCTCTGTGCCAATGTGCCAGCGCAATACGCCATCCAGACTGCGCTGGGCGGCTATCAGAGCATTAATGATTTAGTAAAACCCACCGGCAGACTCGCTAAGCAACGCGATCTAGCCTACCAGCTCCTCACGGCGATCCCAGGAGTGAGCTGCGTAAAACCAAGAGCAGCACTGTATATGTTCCCCAAGCTGGATCCGGCTATTTACCCAATTAGCGATGATCAGCAGTTTATTTTAGAGCTATTACAAGAAGAGAAAGTGCTGCTGGTACAAGGCACAGGCTTTAACTGGCAACAGCCTGATCATTTCCGCGTGGTGTTCTTACCCAACCTTGATGATCTAACTGATGCCATTGCCCGCATTGCCCGCTTCTTAGAAAACTATCGAAAACGTCACGGCACAGCTTAATAAATATAAGGAATAATCAATGAAACCCATCAATGTTGGTTTATGCGGTGTTGGCACCGTAGGCGGCGGAACAGTTACCGTTCTAAAACGTAATGCAATCGAGATCACCCGCCGTGCAGGCAGACCGATTGTGATTAGCATGGCTGCCAACCGTGATCTTGTTCGTGCTCGGGAAATCTGTGGTGATGAAATCACCCTCACCGATAATGCTATGGACGTAGTGAACAACCCAGACATCGACATTGTGGTTGAGTTAATTGGCGGCACTACCATTGCCAAAGACCTAGTTTTAGCCGCCATTGCTAATGGCAAACACGTGGTCACCGCCAATAAAAAACTGATCGCCGAATACGGCAATGAGATCTTTGCCCGTGCCACCGAAAAAGGCGTGATGGTGGCATTTGAAGCCGCCGTAGCTGGTGGAATCCCGGTGATTAAAGCGCTGCGTGAAGGCCTTACCGCTAATAAAATTGAATGGGTAGCGGGCATTATCAACGGCACATCAAACTTTATCCTGACAGAAATGCGCGATAAAGGCTTAGCATTTGCTGACGTACTGAAAGAAGCACAGCGCCTAGGCTACGCCGAAGCTGACCCTACTTTTGATATCGAAGGCCACGATGCCGCGCATAAGCTCACCATCATGAGCGCGATTGCTTTTGGGATTCCAGTGCAGTTTGATAAGGCTTACTTAGAAGGCATCAGTAAGCTAGCCGCCATTGATATCCAATACGCTCAAGAACTAGGCTACCGGATTAAATTACTGGGCATGACTCGCCGTCGCGAGCAAGGCATTGAGCTGCGTGTCGCCCCAACCCTCATCCCTGCTAGCCGCCTGATCGCCAATGTAGATGGCGTCATGAATGCAGTGCTAGTGAAAGGCGATGCCGTCGGCGCTACCATGTATTACGGCCCTGGTGCGGGTGCCGAGCCAACGGCGTCTTCGGTGATTGCTGATTTGGTAGATATCACCCGTCTGCACACCGCAGACCCAGAGCAGCGCGTGCCGCATCTGGCTTTTCAGCCATCGCAAATGGCCGACCTGCCGATTTTACCCATCGAAGAAATCGAAACCTGCTACTACCTGCGCATCAATACCCAAGACAAACCCGGTGTGCTGGCCGATATCACTCGCCTCTTGGCCGATAACGGCATTTCGGTTGACGCCATGCTGCAGCGCCCAATCGATAAAGAAGATCGTGCCGATATCATTATCATCACGCATCTGGCGGTAGAAAAACGCATCAACACCGCCATCAAGGGCATTGAAGCACTCAGCAGCATCACCGGCCCCGTCGTGCGTTTACGCCTTGAGCATTTGAACGGCTAAACAACAATATTCAAAAACGACTTTGAATATGAGCAGGAGCTAAACCTTAAACCACAGAGAAAAAAGAGAGCACATAGTTCACAGAGAAAGCCTGAGTATTTTATTTACGCTGCTCTATGAAATTCCGTGCCCCTTTGTGCTCTCTGTGGTTCAAGGTGTAAGACGGTCATTTACGCCGCCATATTCGAAACCATGTAGGGTGGGCAGCTGTGCCCACGCGTATTTGCGATTTATGCAGCAAGTCTGGTTAAAACTTATCGCGTGGGCACTCGTGCCCACCCTACACAGATTTACAGGGTTTTACGCCCTGACCAACAAGGTAGCAACCATGCGCTATATCTCTACTCGCGGCGGTATGCCGCCTAAGTCTTTTTCTGAAATCTTGCTGGGTGGCCTTGCACCGGATGGCGGCTTGGTGATGCCTGAAGTCTGCCCAAAGCTCGATCTTGCCAAGCTAACGCAGCTCTCTACCCTGCCCTATCCCGAGCTGGCGTTTGAGGTTATCAGCCTGTTTGTGGATGATATTCCGGCAGCAGACCTCAAAGCCCTCGTCGCAAAAACTTACACCAGCGAAGTCTTTGGCTCGGCCGACATTACGCCGGTAATTGCTCTGGAAAAAAACCTCTATCTGCAACAGCTATCCAACGGCCCGACGCTAGCGTTTAAAGATATGGCGATGCAGCTCTTGGGCAATTTGTTTGAATACGTGCTGGCGCGTGAAAACCGCCAGATCAATATTGTGGGTGCAACATCAGGCGACACCGGTTCCGCAGCCGAATACGCCATGCGTGGCAAACAAGGCGTGAATGTATTTATGCTTAGCCCCGCTGGCAAAATGAGCCCTTTCCAACGCGCCCAGATGTTCAGCCTGCAAGAGCCTAATATCCATAATATCGCCGTTACCAGCATGTTTGATGCCTGCCAAGATATGGTAAAAGCCATCAATAACGATGCAGATTTTAAGCAAAAATACAAAATTGGCGCGGTCAATTCCATCAATTGGGGCCGAGTTGTAGCGCAGATTTGCTACTACTTTAAGGGCTATTTTGCTGTAGCAAAAACCGTTGGCGATCCAGTCGATTTTTGCGTGCCCTCTGGCAACTTTGGCAATATCTGTGCTGGCCATATGGCAAGACAAATGGGCTTGCCAATCCGCAAGCTAATTGTGGCCACCAATGAAAACGACGTGCTGGATGAATTTTTTAGCAGCGGTGGCTACCATCCGCGTGGCGTGGATCGCACTTATGAAACCTCCAGCCCATCGATGGATATCACCAAAGCATCCAATCTGGAGCGCTTTGTATTTGATTTGCTAGGGCGCGATGCCGATACACTGGCCGATTTATGGTCGGGCATTGATGCGGGCAAGGGCTTTCAGCTCTCTAAAGAAAACTTTGCCAAAATGCACGATGTGTATGGCTTTAGATCGAGCCGCAGCACCCATGACGATAGGCTAAGTAATATCCGCAGCGTGTTTACAAGTTATGGCCGTGAGATCGATCCACACACCGCCGACGGCTTCAAGGCGGCACTAGAGCATCGCGATGTAAATATCGCCATGGTGATTCTAGAAACCGCCCTACCCGCTAAGTTTGAAGACACCATGCAAGAAGCGATCGGTCAAAAGCCGCAGCGCCCAGCCACACTGGCCGGGCTAGAAGGCTTACCACAACGCTTTGATGAGTTAGCTGCGGATGCCGAAGTATTAAAAGCTTATTTAGCGGAAAGAATTAAGCTGTAATTAAAGCCGTACAGAGCACAGGTAAAATCTAAACGCCTGTGCTCTGCTTAATTCTTACTGCTTACCCGCCACACCCAATAACTTATCCACCGTTATAAACTCATAGCCCTGCTCTTTAAGCTTAGGGATAAACGCGTCAACTGCGGCAATAGTGCTTTGGCGTGGGCCCCCACCGTCGTGCATTAACACAATGGCTTCGGGATGGGCGTAATTGAGGACTACTTTTTCTATTTCTGCAGGCTGGCCTTTATTCCATGCCACCAGCCAATCACGGGTATCCACCGACCAACTAATGGCATGCATATTATTTTTTTGCAACAAAGCCATTTCAGCATCGCTTAAATCCCCATAGGGCGGGCGAAACAACGTGGGGGCAAAGCCTAGGATAGATTGAAAAATCTTTTGTGTTGGCACAATCTGTGATGAATTAAATACACTGGCACTTAATTTACTGGAATAAGGATGGTCATAAGAGTGATTGCCAATCGTATGCCCAGCCGCAGCAGCTTCTTTAACAATATTGGGAAATTGCTCGGCCTGTTTACCTAGCCAAAAGAAAGTGGCATGAATATTGTGTTTCTTTAATACTTTTAATAGCTCACGGGTGTGCTCCGTTGGGCCATCATCAAAGGTAAGCGCCATTTGTTTACGCTGTCCTGGCCCTGCAATCCAATAAGCTCCAGCAAAATCAGCCGCTTTTTTTTCCATTTCTGCTAAAGGGATTTGATCCCAACCATCTAAAAATGGCGTGCGTATTTTTTGCTCTGCTGCAGTTGCATTCAATAAGGTCATGCTGAATACCCCAATTAAAAGAGCCTTAGACGTCTTCATAGATTATCTTCCTTAGTATGATCAAGTATTGAGGAAAACTCGTTCAAGCACAGTTAAGCCTTACTGAATTTTTATCAGCCTACCGGCCAAAATATATTTATAGAGGCATTCTGATTTAAATTATTTTTTATAGTTATATTAATAAATAAAAAAATTTTATTTATTAATATAACATAAATGCTCACTTGATTATGTCTCTTACTCAAACTCATCATAAATATCATAGGATGGGTAAAGCCCGCGTATTTATTGAGTATTGCTCGCGGGTTACACCCGCCCTACGAATAGCATATTGCTTAAGTTAATAGGAGTGGATTTCACTCGCCCTACAAAAGCAGGATAAGGTCTAGAAAACACATTGCCATAGGCCTTATTGAACAAGCCTTACAATAAAATAAATACTTATTTTTTAAATAAAAAAAAGCTCATCACAGTGATGAGCTTTTTTTATTTGATACTTTAATTAAACACGTTTGAGCGCCAAGCCTTGTGCATCAAATAGCAAGCAATTCTTTTCAGGAAATACCACATGAATTGAATCACCAAATTTAATCACATCCGTTTCAGCAGGCAGCTTCATACAAAGAATTTCACTGATGCCTTTAACTTGGATATAAGCCAGTACGATATCGCCTAAATGCTCAACCAAATCAACACGAGCAGGAACCGAATTAATTGCATCAGCTGCCGCCAATTGCATATGCTCTGGGCGAATACCGATGGTGACTTTATCGCCTACTTTGCAAGTAGAAGCATTCACTGCCGCACGAATCTGAATGCCTTCTGGCAAACGAACGTGCGCCGAGCCTGTTTCAATGGCAACGAGATCCGCCTCTAGCAAATTCATCTTAGGCGAGCCCAAGAAACCAGCCACAAACAGATTCGATGGATTCTCATACATCTCTAATGGGCTGCCAACCTGCTGAATCACCCCAGCATTAAACACCACAATGCGATCTGCCAAGGTCATTGCTTCCACCTGATCATGCGTCACATAGATCATGGTGGTTTTTAGTTCTTGATGCAGCTTAGATAGCTCAACCCGCATTTGCAGGCGCAAAGAAGCATCCAAGTTAGATAAAGGCTCATCAAACAAGAATACTTTAGGTTGACGAACAATCGCCCGGCCAATCGCCACACGCTGGCGCTGTCCACCCGATAAAGCCTTAGGTTTGCGATCTAACAAATGCGTCATTTGCAAGACTTCGGCAGCACCTTTAACTCGGCTGTCAATTTCAGCTTTATCCGTACCGGCCAGCTTCAGTGCAAACGCCATATTTTCATACACGCTCATATGCGGGTAAAGGGCGTAAGACTGAAACACCATAGCGATACCACGCTTGGATGCGTGTAAATCATTGGCCACTACATCACCAATTTTTAACTCGCCTTCGGTGATGTCTTCTAGGCCCGCAATCATGCGTAGCAAGGTAGATTTACCACAGCCCGAAGGGCCAACAAACACCACAAACTCGCCATCTTGAATTTCTAAATCTACACCTTTGATCACACAAACATCTTTGGTGTAGTTTTTCTTAATTTTACTGAGCGTAACCGAAGCCATATCTCGATTCCTTGCAAACTGTCTAAATAGGGGACCTGCGAATTAGCAGGTGATCTCATGCCAATACAGCCATTAATAATTACTTCACCGCGCCATCCATGCCGCCGATAAAGAAACGCTGGGTAAAGGCAAAGAAAATCAATACAGGAATCACAGTCATTACAATTGCAGCCATTACCATGCTGTATGAAGTTGCAAATGGCCCTGTTAGGTCATTAAACACCCCTACCGCCAATGGCAATTTATCCCGAGTGGAAATCACAATTGAAGGCCAGAGGTAATCATTCCAAGCATTCACCAAGGAAAAAATCCCCAACGCCGCAATAGATGGGCCAGAAACCGGCACCATCACACGCCATAAGATTTGCATCTCAGTAGCACCATCCACGCGGGCCGCATCCACTAAATCTTGCGGCACAGCTTCAAATGCCTGCTTCATTAAGAAAATGCCGAAAGCCGCAGCAAAGTTAGGAATAATGACGCCCAAATGCGTATCTAACAAACCAAGGTGCTTTAAGGTAATAAAGTTAGGAATAATCGCCACTTCAGATGGCAACATCATCGTGGCCAGAATCGCCACAAAAATAAAGTTACGCCCAGGAAACTTAAGACGCGCCAGCGGATAGCCCGCCAAAATAGACACGGTTAATACCCCAATAATACTTTCGACGGTCATTAAGGTGGAGTTTTTCATATACGTCATAAACGGCATTTCATCAAACACGCGTTTAAACCACATCAGACTAATATCTGTAGGAATAAATGAGCGTGGAAAAAGCCAAGTATTAGAAGGATCTCCCGATAAAGCCACGGACAAAGCCCAAATAAACGGGAATGTAGTGAAGATACCAAACGCAATCAGGCCAGCATATTGCCCTGATAATGTTAAAGCAGTTTGTAGTTGTTTACCCATTGCCATGATTTCTTATTCCTCGATTATTTCTTTTCGCCTAAGAAGCGAAATTGAATGGCCGCAAGAATCATGCAGAAGAAGGTCACAACCAGACCAGCCGCAGCTGCGCGACCAAAATTGTAATTGCGGAAAGCTTGATCGTAAACGTAGAACAAGGAGGTATATGTATCAGCCTGCCCTTTCGTCAATACGATCACTTCTTGGAATGTCTTTAAGGCGGCAATGGTCGACATCAGTGTACAAAGCAAGATGGTTGGCTTCACCATCGGCACGGTGATTCTCCAAAAACGCTGAAATACATTTGCACCATCCAAGATTGCTGCTTCTTCCACTTCTTTAGGAATCGCTTGCAAACCTGCAAGGTATAAAACCATAAACCAGCCAATCCCTTTCCAGAAGGTAAACATCATTACGCCAAAAAGAGCGAAATCAGGATTACCTAGCCAATCTACTTGGCCATCTGATCCTTGTGGAATCAGGTGCAGCATTTGCAAAAACCAGGTCAGAATACCGTCGTATTTATAAACGTTTACCCAAACTACACCGGCAATTGAAACGGCAGTAATAACAGGGATATAAAAGGCCGCGCGGAAAAAAGTCATTCCTAGCAATTTATTATTCACCAACTTAGCCACCAAGAGAGCGGCAATTTGAATCACGGGCACAATTAAAAGATAAAGTAGAGAGTTTTTAAGTGCTTGATGAAAAAGTTCTTCGTGTGCAATATATTTAAAATGCGCAAAGTTATTCCAAGTGGCCACACCATCTGAAATGCTGTAGTCGTTAAACGCCAAGTACGCGTTATACCCTACTGGCCAAAAGGTAAAGATACCCATCAGAATAAGGGCTGGCGCCAAGAATAAATAGGCAATGCCTGTATAGCTGCTGGAGTTTTTCACGGCGCTACTCGACTGTAATTATAATATTCGGGAAAAAACGGAATTACCCAATTGGGCAATTCCGTTCATTAGAACATAGAACGGCTAATTTCTTTTTACTTCTTTAGCTTTTCGTTCCAAGCCGCTACTGCTGTATCCAATGCTTCTTTCACAGATTTACGACCTTCAACTGCGTTTTGAATTTCTTCTTGCAGCTTCTTAGTCATCACTGTTTCATCTGGCAATGTGCCTGGAGTCAGGGTCAATGTACGTGCATTGTCCATTGATTTAGCAGCAACCGCGCGTGCGCGATCCACTACATCTGCGCTCTTAGCACCAGACTGGAAGTATGGATCCAAGTTAGCTTTCTTAGTAGAAGGC
Source organism: Iodobacter sp. CM08 (assembly GCF_033446605.1). Taxonomy (NCBI): domain Bacteria; kingdom Pseudomonadati; phylum Pseudomonadota; class Betaproteobacteria; order Neisseriales; family Chitinibacteraceae; genus Iodobacter; species Iodobacter sp. CM08. Next base: position 37,333 of record NZ_JAWQUO010000029.1, read on the forward strand.
ATAGTTGATTCAGTTGCTTTAGAGAAAGCAAGCTGTTGGTCATCGTTTGTCAAAAAGATACCCAGTTTAGCCGCAGCTGCTGGATCTTTTGTGCCCTTAGGAATAACGAAATCCATCATCCATGAACCCAAGTTCAGCTTACCCGCATCAAGTGGGAATGGAGCAACTTCAGTTTTGTCGTAAATGGCTTTAGCATCTGTTTCTGTACGCTTCAGGCCTTGCGCAGCTGTAGTCATCATGGCGATTTTACCGCTGTTATACGCAGCGATTTCTTGCTCGAAAGCCATTTTGAAAACATCTTTAGGCATTACACCCGCTTTATACAGATCAGCAAACTTCTGAACAAAAGCAACGTGCTTAGGCGAATTAAATACCGCCTTACCATCAGTAATGACTGGCAAACCTGCATAGAAGAAGAAGCCAATCATATCGCTCATTTTAGGAGCGAAAGCAGCTACGCCTGTTTTAGCCTTAATTTGCTTACCAATTGCAATAAACTCGTCAAATGTTTTTGGCGCGTTTTTGATACCAGCTTTAGCAAAAATATCTTTGTTATAAGCAATGATTTGTGTGGAGTTGTACCAAGGGAAGGCATACATCTGGCCTTTAACTTGTACATCTTTCACTGCATTTGTAGAGTAAACCGCTTTGTTCGCACCAAGGAATTGGTCGATAGGCAGAATATTGCCTTGTGCAGCAAACTCATGCACCCAAGGCACATTAAAGTTAACCAGCGCAGGTGGATTGCCAGCAGCAATAGAAGCAATCAGTTTAGGCTGAATTTGATCCCAGTTCATATCAACCCATTTAGCCTTGAGGCCTGGATTGCTTTCATTGAACTTAGCAGTAGCTTGTTCAAAATAAGCATTGAACTTAGGCTGCATGTTCATCGTCCAGAATTCTAATTCTGTATCTGCAGCTTGGGCATTAACGCCAGCAAACAAAGCCGCGCCAACAATCAACATTTTTTTGAGTTTCATCTTGTCTTCCTCTTGGGGTTTTCGACAAATCTAGTTGGAATATATTCCACTACTTTTATTACCACATTAAATTAATTGCATTCACAATTAATATTGTGGTTTTTTTATTCTTCCAAGCAATCCTAACAGAGATTACTTGGAAGAGTTTGATTCAAAGCAGAATCAAATCTATTTTTACTTCTTAACTGTCGCTAATTTTTTATTCCAAAAATTAACCGCTTCATCTAAAGCAGCTTTAACGGGCTTGCGGCCTGTTACCGCTTCTAATACAGCCGCATCTAGTGTTTTATTCATACCTGCTTCATCAGGCAATCCACTGACTGAAAGAGTACGTGAAATTTTGATATGCGTTGCAGCCACTGCTGTGCCTTTTTCTACCGGATCAGTCGATTTAGCACCTGATTGGAAATAAGCGTCATCCAGCGATTTATTAGTAGATGGGAAAGTCGATGAAGCCTTAGCAAATGCCAATTGCGATTCATCGTTAGTCAGAAATTTGCCCAGTTTAATCGCCGCATCTACGTTTTTAGCGCCTTTAGGCACCGACCACATAAATAAGAAACCACCAAAGGGTGTTTCACCGCCCGCTAATGGGAAACCTGCTACACCCGTTGCATTGTAAACTTTAGGCGCGTCTGTTTTAGTGCGTTTTAAAGCGTGCGCACCATCGGTAAACATGGCAATTTTTTGTGCGCCATAAGCTGCAATTCTATTTTCAAATTGCATTTTGAACACGTCTTTTGGAAAAGCGCCAGAAGCGTAAGCATCTTTAAACTGCTCAATCAGTTTGATGTGAGCTGGGCTATTAAAAACAGCCTTGTTGTCTTTCACAACATCTAGGCCTTCATACAAGAACCAAGCAGAGAACTCTTCATTTACTTTTGGAGCAAACCCAGCCACGCCGGTTTTTTCTTTAACTTGCTTAGCTACTTGCAGCAGCTGGCTAAAAGTTGCTGGCGCTTCTTTTACACCGGCCTTAGCCAGTAAATCTTTGTTATAAAACAGCACACCGGTCACTTGGTACCAAGGCATACCGTAAATTTGTTTATCACCCGCGTAAGTTGCATCTTTCAGCGCACCTTCAGTGTAAACATTTTTAAAGCTAGCAACTTGCTTGGTGATTGGTTCAATCATTTTTGATTGGGCAAACTGATCCATCCAAGGCTTAGGCAAATTCACCAAACCTGGCACATTGCCACTGGCAACAGCCGTAATCACTTTTTGCTGGAAGGCATCCCAGCCTACATCAACCCACACCGCTTCTACTTCAGACTGCGAAGCATTGAATTTAGTCGTTAACTCTTTCATTGCGCCATCAAATTTTGGCGACAAGCTGTTAGACCAATACTCAACCTTTACTTTTTCTGCAGCTAAAGCGCTCATCGTTGTTGCAGAAAAAACTGCAGCGGATACGGCCAAAATGAATTTCAATTTCATTACTGCATCTCCAAAGTAAATCGTAAGTACTAGCGACAGCTAGCCATTTCTGTACGGGCGCGGCAACCATAATGAAAAATTACGCTATACGTCAATTCATTTATGTAAAACCACATCGAGCCAATTTAAGGCACATCTGCACCAGAGTAAGCCCTCATTGACTAAATCCTAAAAATTTGGATTCACCAAAAATTGGTATTAACAAATGCGTGATGATCCATGCTGAAGTGGCATTAAATAACACTTTTTATCTATTTTTTATTTAAAAATACCCAGCAAGTGGAATTATGGTTTTTACTTATACTCACCCAGATTACAACAAATTACCGCAATGGTGAATAGCCCAAGTAAAAGGAAAAGGGGGTAAGAAGCAGACAAGCGGAAAAAGACAGAAATGGCCCACAAAACAAAAATGTAGGCAACAACGAAGAAGATTTGAATTCGACTACATCAAAAAATAAAATAATAATAAAATTATTATTAAATAACAGTAACTTACTTATGCAGTTCCACCACAAAATCGTAGTAATCATTGCGGAAATAAGAATGCGTTAGCTCACAAACCACTCCATTCTCTAGATAACCCACTCGGGTTAAATGCAGCATTGCATCACCCGGTGCGACATCAACCAGCTGAGATAAAGCTTCTGTTGCGTTGATTGCGGCAATGTTTTGTATCGCTCTTACAACAGATAAACGTGCACCACGCAGATATTCATACAGGGAATCCCCAATAAGCGAGGGATCTGGCACTAGCGAAAAAGGCAACGCTGTTTCCTCTAAAGCCATCACCACATCATTGGCGGTGCGCACGCGTTGCAAGCGGCTTACTTTGCTATTGGCGGCAAGATTAAGCTTTAACTGCTCTTCAGCACTGGCCAGCACCACCTCACGCTTGAGCCAACGAGAGCCTGGTGTAAACCCACGCTGCTTGAGCATCTCGGATAGATTAGTCAGCTTATTTAATGGTTGCTCTAATTTTGGCGTGATATAGGTTCCAGCGCCATGACGCCGAATAATCAACCCGTCAGCCAAAAGTAGGTCTAAAGCTTTGCGTGCGGTTACTCTAGATACACCCAATATTTCGCATAAATTACGCTCAGACGGTAGGGGGTCATCAGCCAGCCAAAAGCCAGCGTGAATAGCCGCCGCTAATTTATGCCCAAGTTGTAAATAAAGCGGGGTTGAGCTATCTGCATCAGGGCGAAGCACGAGTAGTTTTTGTTGTGGCAGCATTATTGGTCTTCTTTACGGCGGTTTATTTTAGAAACAATGCGAACATATTACAGCGATGAACGCGAGAAAAAGGCCAATATCCATCGTTGATGACGATCTGAGCCAGCACGCAGCATTCGCCCCAAAGGCTTCATACACGAAAAGCTCGAAAGCCACTGCAAATACTTATATCGCTACATTCCTAGGCTGAATATAGGGGAGCAGCTGCCTGCGCCTTGTTCAGTATTGGGCACACAAACTGCGCCCTCAGGTGTTTAAAGTTTTCTAAATACTCGTGAAACCCACTTTTACGCACTGCATCACATCTAATAATGGTTCAAAACAAAGGAGAGCTAAGCCCTCCTCTTGTTTTAGTGCTTTTTGCTAAGCTCTGTTGACATTTGATTTACAACTTAACACAGCGAAGAATCAAATGAAACAGAGCCTAGTAGGCTGTAAACTTAAGCTAGCCTAGCAAAAAAATACATAAAATATGAGTAAATCTAGCATTTTTTCAGTAAGTTAGCTCTAAGCTTGGCAGGCTACTCGCTTAAATAACTAAAAATCAAGGCACCAGCGACTGGTAAATGAGGATCAAGGCACCAGCGCATGAATCTTTCTGTGGCCGAATCGTTGTCGCCAAAAAATCAGCAGAAATATACGGGCGCATCGCTTCAGATAAGCCGCCACCGCAAATTGCCAGCGGCAGCTCTGGATGATTAGCCCGCAAAGCCTTGCCTATTGCCTCGATTTCTTGCCCAGCCTCTAGCAAAAAAGCCCTTGCATATTCATCGCTCGCGCCAAACTCAACCACAACTGGCGATAGGGAAGCACATTCACCCTGCTTCATTTTCCCCATCCAAGCAAAAACATCGGCCTTGCTACTACCCGTGATTGAAAGCAATTTACGGCCAAAATCAGTCATTGAGCGGCGACCATCAATGATGCGTTGCACATGGTTAATCGCTTTTAAGCCCAAAAATGCGCCACTACCTTCATCGGAGGTTGGAAAACCCCAGCCACCCACTTCTAGGCGTTGACCATCGGGCAACCATGCTTCACCAATTGAGCCTGTGCCAATCGCGATAATGCCGCCATGTTGGCCATTGGTTGCACCTAGCAAGGTAGAAAAACCGTCTGTTTCTATGATGATTTTGGCAAAACCTGGGTTTTTTTCCGCAAACTCTGCAGCCCATGCAGCGTTATGCACGCCTGACATGCCCAAACCCAGTGCACACTCTGCATAATTTGGCTCTTGAATCCCTAGCGTGGCAAAGCCAGCATGAATCGCTTGGGTGATATGTAGCCAAGCCTTATCAATACCCTGTCCCAAAGCCGATGCCGCCCCATCACTGCGAGTTTTCTCGATACCATCCAAGCCCGCAATACAGATGCGGGTACCAGTGCCACCGCCATCTACACCAATTAGATATTGAATTTTGCTCATTTGGGGTTTTCACCTGTTTGGTTTTAATACCAATTAAAAACAGTAAGTAATACCACTTATTTAAGAAAAAAACTGCCGCTAGCCAATAAAATTAGCCAAAAAGCCATCAGGAGGCATTTTATCCAGCACCAATTTAGACAGAGAGCAATACCATGTCAATGGAATTTAAGTAGAAAAAAAATACCCGCAAGCTGCGGGTATCGTTTTATTTCTTTACATGTAATCCACATTCTTTATTTTCAGGATCTTCCCACCACCAGCGGCCCGCTCGTACATCCTCCCCCATAGAAATGGCCCGCGTACAGGGCTCACAGCCTATCGATGGGTAATGCTGATCATGTAGGGCATTGTAAGGTACATTATTGCCACGTAAGTAGGCCCAAACTTCTTTTTCTGTCCATTCAATCAATGGGTTAAATTTTTCTAAGCCATTGCCGCTATCGTATTCTTGATTGCCCAAATCGGTACGGGTGGGCGATTGCTCACGGCGTAAGCCAGTTACCCAGGCTTTTTTCCCCGCCAGAGCCCGTTTTAATGGCTCTATTTTACGAATCTGGCAACAGGATTTACGTAGCTCAATCGATTCATAAAAAGCATTGATACCGTACTGGTTTACAAAATTTTCTGTAGCGGCGGTTTGTGGAAAAAACACCTTAATCGGCTGGCTTGGGTATTGCTCAGCTGACTTTTGCATTAAAGCGTACGTTTGCGCTGGCAAGCGGCCAGTATCCAAGCTAAATATATCGATCTTTGCCTGTGATTTGGCAATTAAATCAGTAATCACCATATCTTCTGCACCAAATGAATTGGCGAAGACGGCGGGGCTAAATTCACCCGCAATTTTATGCAATAGCGCGATAGTGTCGGCCAGTTTTTCTTCAAAAGTCATGGTGATTAACCTCTAATTAATGACTGATAGTACGCAAGAAGATCAAAAAATTTATGGTCCATGCAAAGACACAAAAATTACGAACAAAGCACTTATAAATATATTTTTTGTGTCTTGAGTGTTTTTCGTGGATAAAGAAACGGCTAAAACACCAGCTTGCTACCAATCAAAGCCAACATCACTGCCAGACAGGGGCGCAATACCGCTTCAGGAACTCGGCCAGTTAAATGACTACCGAAATAAATACCAGGCAATGACCCCATTAATAGAAACGATAAAAGGTGCCAATCGATATGGCCTAAGCCCGCATGGCCCAAGCCTGCCACTAAGGTCAGTGGAACCGCATGGGCGATTTCTGTGCCTACCAAGCGTGATGTTGAAATCAATGGGTAAAGCAGAAATAAAGCCACCGTGCCCAAGGCCCCCGCGCCAATTGAAGAAAGCGTAACAATCGCCCCTAAAATCACCCCAACGACTAAGGTCATGCCATTTAGCCTAGCGGGTGGCAAATGAAACCAAGACTTTGCATGCTGCTGCCCCCATTTAAGCAATAAGGGTTTAAAAATAATGGCAATCGCAGTCAGCATCAGCGCAATGCCCAAAGATTGTTTAATCAGCGCATTGATAGCTTTAAGATCAGAATGCAGATTGTGCAAAATAAATAGGGTGACAATTGCCGCAGGTACGCTACCCGCAGCCAACCAGCCAGTGATTTTCCAATCAATATTTTTCTTTTTATGATGAACAAAAATACCGCTGCCCTTAGTAATGGCGGCATAAAGTAAATCAGTGCCAACGGCTGTTGCTGGGCTAATACCAAACCAAAGCAAGATAGGTGTCATTAGGGACCCACCGCCCACGCCGGTCATGCCAACAATAAACCCCACCAGTAGGCCTGCGACAATATATCCGATTTCCATGATGTTGCCTAAAAGCCAAACAGCTCGCCAGCATAGCAACTGGTTTTATAATCCCATAGACGAATATGTTAAGATTTTATACGAATGAGTTATTATGGTTTGCAGGACGCGTGTTTTGCGGATCAGGATGGGCGTATCGCCCCCTATTCTGTGATGATAATTATGTGAAAGGATTTGCCATGAAGTTGCAACAATTGCGCTATTTAGTGGAAGTGGCTAAACAAGGTTTAAATGTTTCAGAAGCCGCCGAAAAACTCCACACCTCTCAACCTGGCATTTCCAAGCAAATTCGCCTGTTAGAAGACGAATTAGGCGTTCAAATTTTTATTCGCAACGGCAAACGTGTCGTGGATGTGACCGCTCCTGGCAAAGAAATCTTGCGTATTTCTGAACGCATGCTGATGCAGGCGCAAAACCTGAAACGTATTGGTGAAGACTTCATTAATGTAGAAGGCGGTAGCCTCACTATCGCCACCACCCACACTCAGGCCCGCTACGCCCTGCCTGAAACCATTCACAACTTTATGCTGCGCTACCCTAAGGTGCGCCTATCTATTAAGCAAGGCAGCCCAACACAGATCAGTGAAATGGTGGTTGAAGGTGCTGCCGATATTGCGATTGCTACCGAGGGGATTGATCATTATTCCGAGCTGGCCATGCTCGATTGCTACAACTGGAACCGTAGCATTGTGGTGCCGCTGGGCCACCCGCTGACAACGCTTGATCACCCAATCACGCTAGAAGACGTGGCTGCTTGGCCGCTGATTACTTATGACTTTGCCTTTGCTGGCCGTAATAAAATCAACCAAGCCTTTGAAACCGCTAATCTCACGCCTAATGTTGTGCTCACAGCCATCGATTCAGATGTGATCAAAACTTACGTGGCACTTGGCTTAGGCATCGGCATTTTAGCCAGCATGGCCTTTGAGGCAGATCGTGACCAACAGCTGGTTGCCATTGATGCATCGCACCTATTTGCCAACTCCACCACCCGGATTGGTATCCGTAGAGATGCCTATTTACGTGGCTATGCTTACGATTTTATCGAACTATTTGCCCCACACCTTAGCCGTAAAGTGGTGCAAGCCGCCTTGATGTGCGATACCGAAGAGTAAGGGTATGCCGTGGCTTATTGGCATCAAGCCATATATTTAATGATTGTCACATAGGGCACGGCATGCCGTGCCCCTACAATTTATATCTATGTTCTCCTCCAGCGATAAATCTGCCATCTACCTTGCCCTCTCTGATCATGAATCGGGCTCGCCTCGTCAGTGGTATTTCTTAGAGCTGGCAGCACTAGAGGCAAAAGGGCCGTACTCTAAACGGGCCCGCTGGTGGATTTTTTTACTGGCAAGATTAGGGCCAGCGCTGCTTACACCGGCATTGATTAAACGCGGCTTAAGCGGCGCAGCGCTTTATCAAAGCGCAGCCCAGCATCGCTACCAACTGATCTGCCAAAGCCTAAACGACACCATTTTGCTTAACGTCAGCCTATTAGCCCTGCTGGCAGGCTTTGAGCGGCTCACTGCATCGCAGCAATTTGCCCTCTGGCTACTTGCCATCAGTGGCGCAAGCTGGCAAATATGGCGAACTCGGGCTACTTATATCGAACCAGCAGCACACAACTTACCCGGTGCTGAAGCCAGCCTTGGCCTCTACGGCCTGCTCATTGCCAAAGGCTTAGAGCCAACATTTGCCACACAACTACTTAAGGGCTTACGCCAGCAACCAGCCCAAGCTAGCACCCAATTACAAAAACACCTCCCCGAACTAATCCCCCCTATAGGCAGCCGTCATGCCAAATCATTAAAAGCTTGCAGCTGGCTTATTCCCCTGCTGCCTTGCACTTGGCTACTGGGCTTGCTAGCCACTAGCTGGGGCTGGATGATCTGCTGTCTGCTGCTGATTGCCGCCTCTTATCCTGTTAACCGGCAATGGCAAACGCCCGCTTTAATTGGCCTCGCTACGGTCTGCGTTTATGCATTGGCTAGGCTGGTGCATTGGTGGTGAAAGGCTATCCCTGACCAGCCAATATTGCCGATTAAATAACTACAGCTACAAAAATCCTAAGCCTCCACACCTTTTACTTGCATTCCATCTACATTAGGAGTCTAATTTCTCTAAAGACAGAAACAAAGGAAATAAAATGCAGCTCAGCCCAACTATGGAGAAATACATCGCTCACTGGGGCGAGATGGGAACTAAATGGGGGGTGAATCGCAGTGTGGCGCAGATTCATGCCCTGCTGTTTCTGGTGAACCAGCCATTAACTGCTGAAGAAATCAGTGAAACGCTTAGCTTGGTGCGATCCAATGTCAGCAATAGCCTGAAGGAATTGCAAAGCTGGGGGCTGGTCAAAAAAGATCTGCCCATATTGGGCGAGCGACGTGATTATTTTATTGCCTTGCAAGATGTGTGGGAAATCTTCCGTGTGATCACCGAAGAGCGTAAAAAACGCGAGCTAGACCCAACGCTCACCGTGCTACGCCAGTGTGCCATTGAAGCCGAAACCGATACAGCAATCGAAGCCGCTACCCGTGTAAAAATGGATCAAGTGCTGGAGTTTTTAGAAGTGCTGTTGCATGGCTACGACGACTTTAAAAACCTCCCGCCCAGCGTATTACTTAAGTTGTTAAAAATGGGTGGGAAAATCGGCCAACTGGCTTCGATGTTTGGAAAAGAAGAATAAAGCGGATAGCAATCAAAGCGCCGCGCACGATGCCTAACGCTTACTCATCATCAATATCGTAGGGCGGGTGAAACCCGCGTTTTTATTACGTATTGCTCGCGGGTTTCACCCTCCTACAAATACAAAGTGCGGTTCTAAAAAGTTGATTTACATAGCGCTTATTAAGCCAAAGACTTCATCAAGTGCTTTCTTAATCTCAGCGTATTTTAAATACTAGGAGCACAAAATGTCTGCCTACACTCTTTTTTATGACCATGCCTGCCCGATGTGCCGCCATGAAATGCTGCGGCTTAAACGGCTAGATAAGCTGGGTGTCTTTACCCTGGTCAATATCAGCGCAGCAAATTTTGAGCTTGCCACCGCCCCAGCCAGTATGGAAAAAATGCAGGCACTACTGCATATCCGCCGCGATGATGGGCTGGTTTTAGTTGGGGTTGAGGCCATTGCCACGCTTTACCGTGCAGTAGGCAGGGGCTGGTGGACTGGCCCGCTAGTCTGGCGCGCAACGCGTGGCGTATCCAGCTGGATTTACGCCCGCATCGCCCGCCACCGCTACGGCATCAGCGTTTTACTTGGCTTTAGTCCGGCCTGCCGCGATGGCGTTTGCAAGGTTTAAAAATTCACCCATTTATTTCTCTTTATACAGAAATAAAGGAAACCAAATGTCATCAACAAGCAAACAGCGGCCCTGTAGTGGCGGGTATGAATACGCTCAATCTCGCCCCAAAATTGTTTTAAGGTAAAACGCCATGAACATCTTATTACTCGGTGGTAGCGGGCTAATCGGCAGCCGCTTAAGCAAGGCTTTATTAGCAGCAGGGCATAGCCTCACGCTCCTTAGCCGCCATGCAGGCTGTGCGGCAGATTACACGCCGATTCAAGCCGATTTTGCTGCACTGCAAAGCCCTAATGACTGGCTGCCCCACTTGGCAGGCATCGATATTGTCATCAACGCGGTGGGCATTTTTGCTGAATCTGCTAGGCAGACTTTTGCCGATATACATTGTGCAGCACCACAGGCCCTCTTTAGCGCTTGCGAGTTGGCCGGTGTGCGGCGCGTGATTCAAATCTCCGCGCTGGGCGCAGCGCCCGATGCGCCTACAGCCTACTGGCGCAGCAAAGGCATCGCTGATGCCAGCCTTGCAGAATCAAATTTAGACTGGACAATTGTCAGGCCGTCATTGATTTATGCCCCAGAAGGGGCCAGCTGCCGAGTATTTTGCAGCCTAGCCACGCTGCCCTGCCTTACCCATTTAAGCGGCGCAGCGGATGTGCAGCCGGTGCATATTGACGACCTGATTGCGCTACTGATCAAACTGGCAGCACAGCCAATGGCTAGCAAACAGGTGATCAACGCCGTAGGGCCGACAGCTATGCCGCTTAGCCACTGGTGGCAAAGTTTGCGGCAGGCAATGGGCCTAGCCCCCGCCCTCACCATGGCTATTGCGCCGTGGTTACAAAATTTAGCCGCCAGATACCTACCGAATTCCTTGCTTACGCCAGACAGCCTCAGCATGCTGCGCAGCGGTAATAGCGCCGATGCACGACCATTTGCCACCTTACTAGGCAGAGCCCCACAGCCTGCCCTGCCTACCCAACAAGATAAAACAGAAGTTAGGCGTCATGCACAGCTCAGCTGGCTATTGCCGCTCTTACAACTATCGATTGCTTTAGTTTGGTTTGGCACAGCTGCCGTCAGCTTATGGGCGTGGCCGCGAGCAGAAAGCTATGCCCTGCTTGGTAAAACAGGCATTCCCAGCGCTTGGCAGCCGCTGCTGTTTTATGGATCGGTGGCGATGGATACGCTATTTGGCGTGCTTTGCCTGCTGGGAAAAGGCTGGCGATTACAACTCTGCTTGGTACTGACTTACAGCATCATCATTGCCTGCAAGCTGCCGGAGTTTCTGTGGCACCCCTTTGGCCCACTGCTTAAAAACTTGCCGATTCTGGCACTACTGATCTTATTTTATCAGCTGGCACATAAACCATCGGCACGCCATTAAATAGCACTTACACACCTTAAAGGCCTAAGAAATGAACTACTACCTGACCCTCAAGTTTCTACATATTTTGTCCGCCACGCTGATGTTTGGCACCGGCCTTGGCACGGCGTTTTATATGTTTGTGACTAATCGCAGCGGCAATGTGCAAGCGATTGCCGTGGTTTCTCGCTGGGTGGTGCGTGCGGACTGGCTATTTACCACGCCAGCGGTGATTTTTCAGCCGATTTCTGGCCTGCTGATGGCTTACTCACTGGGCTACCCGCTGACGGCAAATTGGTTATGGATATCTATGGCGCTGTACGCACTGGCAGGGATCTGTTGGCTGCCTGTGGTATGGCTTCAGCTAAAAATGCGCGATATGGCGCAAAACGAGGCCCAAGATAACAGCGCCCTGCCCGCCAAATACTGGCGCTACGAGCGAATCTGGACGGCCCTTGGTTTTCCAGCATTTATTAGCCTGATCGTGGTGTATTGGCTAATGGTAAATAAGCCTTTTTGATCACCGCTTACCAGTTGATGTTATGCAGTAGCCCATTTTTCAGTGCCTGCGGCACGATATTTTGGGCGGGGTCCCCCGCGTGGGAGTGCCTTTTCTTGAGCGGCCAAGAAAAGGCACCAAAAGAAGGCCGCCCCAGCATCCGCGAAACCCCGAGCTGCGGACAAACGAGGCGGTGTCAATTCAACTCGCTTCGCTCAAACACGAATTGACGACATCCCCGCCCCGTTTGTTCCTCGCTCGGCGCGTCTTAAGGGGAGGTAAAACAGCCCCGTGCAACGATCTCAAATTAGAACCACCCATTTTGGGTGTTGTGTAACATCAGTGACAAGGTATAAATCATGCAAATCGTTCTGTATTTACTCGTCATTCAAGGCTTGATGGGCGCTTTTGACACCCTCTACCACCATGAATTAACCGTTGCCTTGCCTCGCGAAAAATCCGCCAGACGCGAGCTGCGCTTACATACAATCCGCTCACTACTTTATGCCGTGGTGTTTGCTGGCCTTGCCTGGTTTGAATGGCGTGGCCTGTGGCTGTGGGGGTTAATTAGCTTGATTTTGATCGAAATCATTCTGACGCTTTGTGATTTTGTTGAAGAAGACAAAAGCCGCCTTTTACCCGCCACCGAGCGCATTACTCACACTGTTTTAGCCATGAATGGTGGTGCGCTGTTTGGGCACTGGGCCATCGCTATTGCCCCAACTTGGGCCAGCCAGAGCAGTGATTTACACCTTGTCAGTTACGGCATCTATAGCTGGGTATTAAGTCTATTTGCGCTTGGGGTGGGTCTATCGGGGATTCGAGATGGATTTGCCAGCTACCAACTTTTTAAAGAGGCACAGATCATGAGCAGTAATCCTTTTTTAAACGGGCCACAGCAAAGTATTTTAATCACGGGTGGCACAGGCTTTATTGGCGCGGAGCTGACCGAACAATTACTGGTAGCTGGGCATAGCCTCTGCCTTTACAGCCGCAATCCGCTGGCCGCTAATAGCCGCTTTCAGGGCCGAGTGCGGGCGTTTTCGAGCTGGGATGCGCTGTCAACTAATGAGAAATTTGGCGCGGTAATCAATTTAGCCGGTAGCCCCGTGGTTGGCCCACGATGGAGCGCTGCGCGTAAACAAGTATTGCTCGCCAGCCGCGTTGCCACCACCCAAGGCCTGCTGGGCTGGCTGGCCCGCGCCGCGCACAAACCTAGCGTGCTGATTAATGGCTCGGCCATTGGCTATTACGGCTGCCGAGGCGATGAGCCGTTGGACGAAAGCGCCAGCCCACAAAACGAATTTATGTCGCAACTTTGTAGCGAATGGGAAGCCGCCGCCTGCAAAGCCGAAACCTTTGGCCTGCGAGTGGTCAGGCTGCGGCTAGGCTTAGTATTTGGCCCTGGTGGCGCACTGCCTAAGCTATTAATGCCTTACTACTTTGGCCTTGGTGGGCGCATGGGCGATGGTCGTCAGGTAATCAGCTGGATACACAGGGACGATGTGCTGGCCATCATCGCCCAAGCACTTTGCGATAGCCGCTTTAATGGCGCTTACAACCTTACCGCCCCCGAAGCCCCCACCCAAGCCCAGTTTGCCCAAACAGCCGCTCGCCTACTGCACCGCCCAAGCTTCTTCACTACGCCTGCGTGGCTGATCGACGCACTGGCTGGTGAAATGGGCGCGCTGTTTACCAAGGGCCAGCGGGTGATTCCTCAGCGCTTACTGGATGCAGGCTACAGCTTTAAATACCCAGACTTAGTCAGCGCTTTACAAGCGCAGCTTAGTAAATCCAAATGAGCCAAGCGCAGATTGGTAAACAGCAATGAGCCCGCCATCTCTTTATCAGCAAGCCCTCGGCAGGAATTTTTCTTTACTGAGCCCCCTACTGCAAACCCTGCACCTGAATGGGCAGCAGCTCTGGCAAGGGCAAGCCGAGGTAAAATGGGGCAAACCCAAGCTTATCCGTGCCCTGCTTGGGCTAGCGATGCACTTACGTCTATTGCCAGCAGAAGGGCTGGGCGTAGCATGCCAAGTGAAAATTAGCCCTGATGCCCGTGGTGAAATCTGGCAACGCCACTTTGCCAACAAGCCCATGCAATCCCGCCAACGCTGGCGCAATGGCCAGCTTTGGGAGCAGATGGGCCCGCTGGCTTTGCAATTACACAACCAAGTCATCGATGGCCAGCTAGTGCAAACCAGCCAGAAAACCCGCTACTTTGGCCTGCCCATCCCCTTACGGGTGCAGGCTAGGGAATGGGCCAGCGTAGATAAAGTGCATTTTGACGTTGAAATTGGCTTTAAAAATGGCGGCATGGTTTTGCATTACACTGGCGAGCTAAGACAGTCAGCCGCCGTTTAAACAAAGAAACCCATGAAAAAACTCTATCTACTTGCCGGTAATGGCAGCGCCAGCGATTGGTGGGACGATGTTTTGCCCCATTTCACAGCCTATCAAGCTGAAGCTATAGAGCTGCCCGGCTTCGGCGACAATACCGAGCCGCTGCCTGATTCCTTGCAAGCACTCTCATTGGCACTAGAAAAGCAGCTAGCGCCTGGCCATGCTATTTTGGCGACAGGGATTAATGCGCTGCCGGTTTTGCATTTGCTGCTGCGCCGCCCCGGTTTTTTCTCACGTGTGGTTTTGCTTTCACCGGTCGGCGTTTTGCTGTGGAAACGGCGTTTACCTAGGCTGATGGCCGTGCCTGGCGTCTTGCCTTTGGTGCAGGCCTTACTTTCCCGCTATCCCAAACTATTTCACCGCCAATATGCCGCCGCTGGCTTTGCTCCCAATTATCCAAGAATTGCCAGTGGCTATCGCCGTTGCCGCGCTTTTCAGCCTTATTTTCGTTGGGTGCAGCCCGATTCAGCACTGACTTTATTTGAGCAGATTAAAGACCCAATCGAGCTGATCTGGGGCAGCAACGACAAGGTGGTCAGCCCAGCACACGCGGCAGCATGGGAGGCTGTACTTTGCCGCGCCGATTTAACCGTTACCTTGCAACCAAGCTGGGGCCATTATCCTTTTTGGCAGCAGCCCGCCGCCTTTGTGCAATGGCTGGAGCAAGGAGAGCCAGGCTTTGCAGCGCACACCAAGGCTGGGCGTTTACAACTCGCCCGCCATGCAGGGCTGTCGGTGCCCGCTTTAATGAGTATTCAACAGGCTGATGACCCCGCTTTAAGCGCCTTTTTGCTAAAGGATGCGCCACATGGCTGGGCCGTGCGCTCATCAGGAGATGACGAAGACGGCATTGATATTGCCAATGCTGGGCGACACCAGACTTTTCTGCGCGTTGCCAGTGCGGATGTCGCCGCCAAGACGGCAGAGATTTTAGCCAGCGGCGTGCGCACCGTGGCGGTTCAAACAATGATAGAGCCGGTCTTATCGGGCGTGGCCTTTGTGCGCCCGCTGGCCGCACATATTGAATGGGTAGCAGGCCATTTAGCAGCCTTGGTGGACGGTACAGCCAGCCCAAACACTATGCTCTTATCCCGAAAGGGTGGCGCATGGGGCCAGCAGCCCGCTTCCTTGAATAAATCGCTTCATCAACCAGGCCCTGATCCGCGCCAAATATGGGATTTTCTGCAAAGTATTGTGGCCACGTTTCACCAAGCGCATTTGGATATCGAGTGGGCATGGGATGGCCAGCAGTTTTGGATGTTGCAGGCGCGGCCCGTCACGGTTTACCCGTGGCAGCGCTGGTTGACTTCGGCCAATATCGATGAAATCCTGCCCGAGTCCCCTAGCCAGTGGATGGAAGCCGCGCAACGTGGGGCGGCCGCCAGCATCCCGCAGGTCTACGCCCGCTGGGACACACGGGTGCTAGACGATAACGAGCCATTTAGCGCCATTTATAATGACGCCAGCTATATCAATAGCGATTTATTCCTTGCCAGAATGGCCGACTGGGGCATGGATGGCCGGCAATATGCGCGTGAAATTGGCGGCAGCACGCCTGCCATGCCGATGCGGCCTTGGCGCTGGATCAGCTCGCTGCCGGTGTTTATCCGCATGCTATTTGCCAGCCGCCTTGCCATTAATCAGCTAGATAGTGCGCTGGCACAATGGCAAGCAGAATTACAAACGCTGGAAGACCAGCAGGCATCCACCGAACAATTTGCCCGCTGGTGGCTGCGCTTTTATTGCTGGCTGGTGCAGCAAAACCTTTGCATTGGCGTAGCCTTAGCCAGCAGTGGGGGCGATGCCTTAGGCAGGCCAGCTACGGTGTATCAAAACCTAGCCGCCAGCACGCACCGCCTGCCATGGGAAACCGATCCCGCCACGCCTCGGCCAAACCATCCAACGCCTCTCTTAAACGCTTTAGACGCTTGGCCTTGGCCGATACGGGTGGCGCACCGCTTGGGCCTGCCAGGAATGCGCGGTTATTACCGCCAAGTACGCGAGCATTTTCGGGATCAGCTGATGCGGATTTTTTTCCAGCTGCACCACGCCGTTCCTGAGCGCAGCCAATTTTCGCCGGTCGCATCGGCACGCAAACGACGCGGCAGCTTCTGGCAAACCGGCTCTGCCGAACAGGGCCAAAGTGCCAGCCTGCTGATTTACCCTGGGGACGCCGAGGGCATTCTTGGCAAGGATATCTTGCTGGTTGATAGCTTAGACCCTGGCCAGCACCAGCGTTACCGGCAAGCCAGCGCGATCATTGCCCGCTCTGGCGGCATTTTATCGCATGGCTCCACCCTGCTGCGCGAGCTAAAAATCCCCTCGGCTATCCTGCCGGATATTGATACAGCATGGCTGGGTAAAAAAGTAAGCCTGCAAGACGGAAGGATAAGGCTGATTGATTAGCACAACCATTTGCTTTTGCCAAACCCACAACGAAACAAGGCACGTCATCCCCGAGTATTTTTATCGGGGATCCAAAGTTTTTTGGGGGCAAATATTATAGGGAACCTCGAAAAACCCATCTGATCTCATAATACTGCGTTGCACATTAAAAAAATCTCCTTACATATCAAACATATGCAGCATCTATTTTTTTAATACGCGCCTTGCCTTATTTAGAAATATAGGTTTTTCGAGGCCCCCTATAGATTACCGCCTGCACAGAAATGACGCCTAAAGTACTGAGGAAAGCGACTCACTAGAAAACCTTTTATTGAAGATCTATTCCCCAATAATTTCTACCCTAACTCCGCTCTAAAAATAGGCACTCGCCATATAGGCTCAAGATGAATTACGGCATTTATCTTGTTTAAGAATAGATTGGCGTAATCCGTCCCTAATTTGGCGAATCAACCCATTAGCAAGACAGGCATACAGGTTTAATCTCTCACTAATCCCAACGCACTACAGAGAGATAAACCATGTCAAACACCGCACTGATCCTGATCGACGTACAACAATCCTTTCTGCATCGCCCATTCTGGGTAGAAGACGATATGCCACAATTCCAACAGAACATCAGCCAGCTGATTGAAGCTTGCGTGGCAAAAAATGTCCCCATCGTGCGTATTTTCCACGTATCCAGCGGTGTATTTGCTCTGGAGTCTGGCTTAGTCATCCCGCTGGATTGGCTGCCGCCGCAGCACGATGTGGTATTTCATAAGCATGTACACAACGCCTTTAGTGATACGGGCTTAGATTACTGGCTGCGTAAACGTAATATCACTAAACTGCTCATTACTGGCATCCGCACCGAGCAGTGCTGCGAAACCACCGCCAGAATCGGCAGCGATATGGGCTATGAAGTCGATTTCATCTCCGACGCCACCCTCACCTTTGCCATGCAGCACGCCCAAACAGGCCGTATTTTGAGCGCGGCAGAGATCAAAGAAAGAACCGAAGTGGTACTAGCTGGGCGCTTCGCCAATATTGTAAGTACAAAAGACTGCATCAACGCACTATAAGCGTGGCACAGCCAAGGTAATCCCCCCACCACCAAAGCTGAGCAATATAAGCCCCGCTGTTACGACCGATTTATGATTTTCTGTAGCTGATGCAGCGGGCAGATGTCTTATAAGCTGAGCGTCTGCCCATAAGGAGCCACCATGAAAACCAAAGACATAATGCTTGCCTTCTTAATTGTGCTGATCTGGGGCATCAATTTTGTAGCGATTAAAATTGGCCTGCATGGTGTGCCTCCATTACTGCTAGGCGCATTACGCTTTATGCTAGCTGCGCTACCGGTGCTATTTATCGCCCGTCCTAAAGTGCCATTACGGCTATATTTGGCCTATGGCTTAACGATTTCGGTTGGGCAGTTTGGATTTTTATTCAGCGCCATCAATATGGGCATGCCATCAGGGCTGGCTTCGGTGGTATTGCAAGCGCAGGCTTTCTTTACCTTGGTGCTTTCTGCCCTGCTGCTGAATGAGCAATGGAAAAAAGCCCAGCTTGCAGGGTTGATCTTTGCAAGTATTGGCCTCGCTTTTATTGGATCGGCCCACGGACAGATGATGCCATTACTGGGATTTTTGCTGACACTGAGCGCCGCCGGTATGTGGGCAATGGGTAATATAATTACCCGCAAAGTGGCCGCTACAGGGCCGGTAAATATGTTTTCATTTGTAGTCTGGGCCAGCTTGGTTCCGCCACTGCCTTTTTTGGCGCTCTCTTGGATAATTGATGGGCCTGCAGCAATTAACAGTGCCATTAGCCACTTTAGCTGGACTTCACTGGCCGCCGTGGCTTATCTGGCATGGGCAGCCACCTTACTAGGATACGGCTTATGGGCGCGATTATTTAGCTTGTATCCCGCCAATCAAGTTGCACCATTTAGCTTACTTGTGCCGGTTGTGGGGCTGATTACGGCGTGGCTGGTATTTGGCGAAACGCTTAATGGCTTACAATGGGCTGGGTCTTTATTGCTGATGTCGGGGCTATTGATCAATCTATTTGGGGGGCGCTTGAAAAGCATGGTGGCTTTGAAATTAAAACGAGCTTAGCTATATAACAGTATTAAAAGGCGGTTGCCAGCCGCCCGTATAAATCGACTACTTAAATTTACGGCGGCGTACAGCCAATAAGCCCAACAACCCCATGCCCATTAGTGCGTAGGTTTCTGGTTCTGGTACTGGTGAAATAGTAGATACGGTATAGCTATTGCCTTTGGGGGTGTAAAAGAATTGCTTTCCAGCTAGTGCATTTTCTGTGGCAGCGCCATTACCGATATAGCCATTTGCACTGCCATTATATGCAATCGTGGTCGATCCATTGCTAATACCGGCAGTAGCTGCATTACTAGATAGTTTATTGCCATTAATATAATCATAGCTAACGACTACCGTTCCATTCGCCAAGCCAAAACGATTTCCCGCACCTAATAAGGTCACTTGAAAAGTTGCCGCATTATCTACGCGTGGTGAATAACTACCAATATCTTGCCATGTTGCTGTAAATTCAGCATTGCGGGTATTATTATAACGCATGGTACCTTGCTTATAGATCTGCAGATCATCAAAGAGAGCAGAAATAGCCGGGCTACCATTTGGCGATGCGGAGCTGCCGTTTGAATAGGCATTTGATGCAGCCCCAAACGTCAAATAACCATTACTGCCCATATACGTTTTAGCGTAGCTATTACCAAAAAATTGGAAACCAAAATTTAAGCCTAAAGCTGAGCTAGAAAAATCATCCCCTATTGTGACTAATGAAGTATCACTCGCACTATTAGGAACAAATAGTGTAGCACTAGCAAACTGCGTAGCAAATAGCATGGCGGCAGCTAGCATCAATTTACCTGATTATGTCTCTTGCTCAACCTCCTTGCTCAAACCACCTAAAAGGCCTAAGGTGAACGAACGTTCTTTTGTGGAGTGGTCGTCATGGCAATCAACCCAATCCAGATGCAAAAGGG